>CAIQIY010000065.1 GCA_903871975.1 uncultured Chloroflexota bacterium
CCCCGCCTCAACCCGTACGTTGACATCCAGCGGTGCATATGCTACACTCTGGTCATCGGCGACGTAGCCAAGTGGTAAGGCAGAGGTCTGCAAAACCTCCATCCACCGGTTCGAATCCGGTCGTCGCCTCCAAATCCCCCTTCGGCCCCGATCCCGCGGCGGCGCCATCTCCTGCTCATGGTCGAACGTGTCACTGTCGAGGTCCATACTCGTCACAGTGTCACTCATAGAGAGGAGCGTCCCCCATGGTCGACATTTCGTCGCTCGACCGATACGAGCTCGAGCAATTGCGCGATGCGGTGAATCGTCGCCTGCTGTTGCTGCGGCACACCACCCGTCTGACGCTCCCCGAACTGTTGCGGCTCTTCGACGACGTCAAGGTCGCGTTGCGCGATCAGGGCAAGGAATGGTGGTCGCTCGAGACGTGGCAGTGGATGGATGGTGGCATCCGTTTCTGGCTGAACCCGCGCGACCAGGCGCGATATCAGCCGGGGTGGTATTCTATCGACGAACTCATCGCCTGGACGCACGATGCTGGCCCGGTGCTGGTAACGTTCGACGACGAACCAGACGATGACGACGACGACCGGCCAGCGACTGATGGGGGCGTGACGATCACGTGGCTACCGCCAACACCACCGAACCGTTGACGGCATCATGACATCATCGCTACCAGCGAACATTCCTGCGCAGCTGCTCGGCACATCGGTCCTCCGTGCCGAACGGGCGGCATGGGGCTTCGAGCACGCGACATTCATCGTCGACCTCGATGACGGTCGTCGCGTCGTGCTGCAACAGGTTCGCCGCCCGCGGCTCGCCGTGCGGCGGCTGGCCAACGCACTGATCGTACCGCCGGTGTTGCGCGCTGCCGGCCTGCAGGCGCCCGACATCCTCGATCATGCGTTGGACCACGATCCACCGTACATCGTACGCAGCTACATCACCGGCGTCACCGCCAATACACTCCTGCCCGACGACGCCACTGCGCCGGCGGTAGCACACGGCATGGGGGCGGCGCTGACGCGGATGGCCGGCATCGATGTGTCTGGCAGCGATCTTGACCACACTTGGGCAGATCCGCTGCGGCTGGCGAGCAGTGCACGGCGCTGGCTGACGGCCGTCGGCGGTGGCCTGTCCGATCCGACGCGCGTCGCAGCGGTCATCGACGGCCTGCCGCGGGCTTTCGCGGGCCGCACGGCAGGATTTGCGCACGGCGACTTCTGCCCGGTGAATGGTATCGTCGTCGGGACACAGCTCGTCGGCATGATTGACGTGGACTACAGCAGGATAGCGGACCCGCTGTTCGATGCTGCGTGGTGGAGCTGGGTGGTTGGCTTCCATCACCCGGTGCGGTTCCAGCGACTGTGGCCGACGTTCTGTGCGGCCGCCGGCATTACCGACGACGATGGCACACGCGCGCGGCTGGCGCAGCTGCAGGTGCTTTATCTGCTTGAGCGGCTGGCGCTGGCCCACGAGCACGAGCCAGCTGCCAGCGCCGAGTGGTGTGAGCGCCTTGAGCGAACACTCACGCGCCTCACCCGGGCCGATGGTTCGGTGCAGCTGCCAGCCGGCTGAACATGGAGCACCGCTCCCTGTGTGGGCGGCATCACGCTTCGGTGGGCGACGGCCGCACGCGGCACGGCCGATCCGGTGCTGGCCGGCTCGGCCTGGATCGCCAACTCACTGGGTGAGCGCTGCTGGTACAAGCGCAGGCCCGTTCGCGCCAGCAACCATCCGGGTATGCACCATGCACCTGGCTGACGGCGGCGCCGGCGCCCGACACCAATGGTGAGGGCACCGGCGACACCGCAGGCGGGCGATCAGATGCCGATCGGCTCGGCCTGGGCTGCGAGCGTTCGCAGCACGTAGTGCAGGATGCCCCCGTTGCGATAGTAGGCCAGCTCACCCTCGGAGTTGATTCGGGCGCGCACCGTGAACGTCGTCACGCTGCCATCGGCGCGTGTCGCCCGCACCGCGAGTTCGGCGTTCGGGCGCAGGTGCTCGATACCATCGATCGAGAACCATTCCTCGCCCGTCAGGCCCAGGCTCATCGCGCTCGCGCCATCGCGAAACGTACACGGCAAGACGCCCATCCCCACCAGGTTCGAGCGGTGGATACGCTCAAAGCTCTCGGCGATCACCGCGCGCACACCCAGCAGGAACGTCCCCTTGGCGGCCCAGTCGCGCGACGAGCCGGTACCATACTCGCGGCCCGCCAGGATCACCAGCGGCGTCGCATCAGCCTGATAGCGCATCGCCGCATCGTAGATCGACAGCTGTTCGCCCGTCGGCAGATAGCGCGTATACCCGCCCTCGACCCCGGGCACCATCGCGTTGCGCAGGCGAATATTCGCGAACGTACCGCGCATCATCACCTCGTGGTTGCCACGCCGCGCCCCATAGGAGTTGAAGTCGGCCGGTGCCACGCCCTGTGCCATCAGATAGCGGCCGGCCGGGCTCTCGCGCGCGATACTGCCCGCCGGCGAGATGTGATCAGTCGTGACGCTATCGCCGAGCACGGCCAGTGCGCGGGCAGCGGTGATCGACGCCAACGCCGGCACGTCGCGCGTCATGCCCACGAAGTATGGCGGATTCTGGATGTACGTCGATGCGGCATCCCACTGATACCGATCGCCAGTCGCCACCGGAATCGCATTCCACGACTCGTTGCCGGTGAAGACATTGGCATACTGGCGGCGGAACATGTCGGCGGTGACCGATCGCGCCATCGCTGCCTGGACGTCCTCGGGCGATGGCCAGATGTCGGCCAGATAGACCGGCTGCCCGGCAAGATCATGGCCGAGCGGCTCGTGGGCCATATCGATATCGACGGTACCGGCGATGGCAAACGCCACGACCAGCGGCGGCGATGCCAGGTAATTGGCGCGAACCACCGGGTTGATGCGCCCTTCGAAGTTGCGGTTGCCGCTCAGCACGGCACTCACCACCAGATTGTGCTCACGCACCACACTGGCGACCTCATCGGCCACCGGCCCGCTGTTGCCGATGCACGTGGTACAGCCATACCCAACCACCTGAAAGCCGAGCACATCGAGTGCCGGCTGAACGCCGGCATGCCTGAGATATTCGGTCACGACCCGCGAACCCGGCGCCAGGCTGGTTTTGACATACGATGGCACACGCAGACCACGCGCCACGGCATTCTGTGCCAGCAGGCCGGCCGCCAGCATCACCGATGGGTTCGAAGTGTTGGTACACGACGTGATCGCAGCAATCACTGTCGCGCCATGGGCCAATGTCGTCGCCTGACCAGCGAGCGTCAGCGGGGCACGCGAATCGGCGAACACATCGACACGCGCGGGCGCTGCGGCGTCGAGCGGCTGATAGTCCGCCACGCTGCGGCCAAATGTCCCCGCCATTGCCTGGTGAAAACTGCCCTTGAGCCGGTCGAGCGCCACCCGATCCTGCGGGCGGCGTGGCCCAGCCACACTCGGCACCACCGTGGCGAGATCGAGCTCGAGCACCGTGGTGTAGTGCGGCACCGGTGAATCATCGCTGCGGAAGGTCCCCTGGGCACGATGGTACGCCTCGACCAGCGCCACCAGCTCGTCGGGCCGACCCGTGAGGCGCAGATACCGCAAGGTCTCTTCGTCGACCGGGAAGAAGCCACAGGTAGCACCATACTCCGGCGCCATGTTGGCGATCGTCGCCCGGTCGGCCAGGCTGAGCGCACTGAGGCCGGCGCCGCAGAACTCGACGAACTTGTCGACGACGCCGGCACGACGCAGCAGCTCGGTCACGCGCAGCACCAGATCGGTGGCAGTAGCGCCCGCCTGCAGCGCACCGCGCAGCTGCACGCCCACGACCTCGGGGGTGACCATCGCCAGCGGCTGGCCGAGCAGCACGGCTTCGGCCTCGATGCCGCCGACGCCCCAGCCCAACACGCCCAACCCATTGATCATCGTCGTGTGGCTATCGGTGCCTACCAGCGTGTCGGGAAAGGCCAGCGTCTCGCCATCGACCTCGGCAGTGAGCACGACGTGCGCCAGATACTCCAGATTGACCTGATGGCAGATGCCGGTGGCGGGTGGAACGACGCTGAAGTTGGCGAAGCTCTGCTGCCCCCAGCGCAGAAACTCGTAGCGCTCGCGGTTGCGCTCGAACTCGAGCTCGGTGTTGAGCTGCAGCGCCATGCCATTGCCGAAGGCATCGACCTGCACCGAATGATCGATCACCAGATCGGCCTGGGCCAGCGGATTGATCCGCCGCGGATCGCCGCCGAGCTGTTGCATCGCATCGCGCATCGCCGCAAGATCGACGACCGCCGGCACCCCGGTGAAATCCTGCATCAGAACACGTGCCGGCCGGAAGTTGATCTCGGCCTGGCCGGCGCTGGCCGGCGTCCAGCGGGCGAGCGCCGCGACGTCGGCCGGGGTGGTGAACCCGTCGCCACTGGTGCGTGCCAATGCCTCGAGCACGATACGGATCGCGTACGGCACGTGGCTCAGATCGACTCCGAGCGCTGCACCGATGGCGTCGAGCCGGTAGATGGTGTAGCTACGCCCGCCGACGACGAGCGGCGCACGCGCGCCGAAGGGGTCGGGCAGTTCTTCATGCATGAATCGCTCCTTCTGGTCGGCAGCCGTGCGACGCCCCGCGTTGGCGTTCACCCACGCCGCATGCTGCGACGGGTGATGACCCTGCGAGTATACCAGACGCCGTTCAGTCAGTCCAAATGGTGATCCTGGTCTCCTGGTCGATGTCGCTGCGCAGACGACGGTGCCCGGCGTGGATTCGGCGCGCCGATATCTGGCGGTGCATCACCCGGATCGCCGCGTGGCCGGCAGGCCTGGCCACCCAGGCGCCGGGGCTGTACGACACCCGCGGGCGTCCACGGCGCACACCATTCGTAGTAGAATACAGCATGCATCGATCACTGCGCATCGCTCATCTCTACCCGGATCACATGAACATCTACGGTGACCGGGGCAATATCATCGCACTGACGCAACGATGCCGCTGGCGCGGCATCGCCGTCGAGGTCATCGGCATTCAGCCAGGCGACGCTGTCGCCTGGTCATCGTTCGACCTGGCATTCTTCGGTGGTGGCCAGGACAGCGGCCAGGCGCTGATCGCCGGTGACTTTGTGCAGCGGCATGGCGCCGAGCTCCGCGCGGCAATCGCCGATGGCTTGCCGATGCTGGCGATCTGCGGCGGCTACCAGCTGCTGGGGCACTACTTCCAGACCCACACGGGCGAGCGGCTGGCCGGCATCGGCGCCATCGATGCCCATACCATCGGCGGCGACCGGCGCATGATCGGCGACATCGCCATCGCCATCGACGGCGACGCCCTCGGCGGTGGCGAGCCGCTCGTGGCCGTCGGCTTCGAGAATCACAGCGGGCAGACGTACCTCGGCGACGATGTACGGCCGCTGGGGCGCGTGATCGCGGGGCATGGCAACAACGGCAGCGATGGTGGCGAGGGCGCGGTCGTTCATCACGCCTACGGTTGTTATCTTCATGGTTCGTTGTTGCCAAAAAATCCACGGTTCGCCGATCACTTGCTCGGTCTGGCGCTCGAGCGTGCCGGCAGCAACACGGCGCTCACCCCGCTCGATGATCGCCGCGAGGATATGGCGCGCGCGGTGATGCTCGAGCGCCTGCAGCCGCCCGAACAGCCGACACGGCGCTGGTGGCCGATACGGAGGAAGTGATGCCACACGCATACGATTATGATGCGATCGTCGTCGGCGGCGGCCACAATGGCCTGACCTGCGCCGGCTACTTGGCGCGTGCCGGCGTGCGTACGCTGGTCCTCGAGCGTCGACCGATCGTGGGTGGTGCAGTCGTCACCGAGGAAGAGATCCCCGGGTATCGCATCGATATCGGCTCATCGGCGCACATCATGATTCACCTCACGCCGATCATTCGCGACCTCGAGCTTGAGCGTCATGGCCTCGAATACTGCGACATGGACCCGTATGCGTACTATCCGATGCCCGATGGCAGCAGCGCGTTCGGATTCTATCGCAGCGTCGAGCGGACGTGTGAGTCGATCGCGCGCGTGTCGCCGCGCGACGCCGAAGCCTACCGGCGCTTCGTCGAGTACTGGCGGCCGCTCAACGAGGCGATCTTCGAGACATTCCTCAACCCACCGAGCGTGACCGGCCTGTTCGGCTCGATGGCTTTGGCGCAACTGCGCAGCCGGCGCGTCGGGCAGTCGCTCGAGACGGTGCGGCGGCTGGTGTCATCATACGGCCAGCTGATCAGTGAGACATTCGAGAGTGAGCCAATGCGCGCGGCGATGGCCTGGCTCGGGGCGCAATCGGGGCCACCGCCCGACGAGGTCGCATCGGGCGACCATTTCGGCTGGTACGCGATGATGCACCAGAGCGGTGCGATGCATCCGCGTGGCGGCAGCGGCATGCTCACCCAGGCGATGGCGCGCTCATTCACCAGTGCCGGCGGCGACGTACGCCTCGATGCGCCGGTGAAGCGCATCCTGGTGCAGCACGGGCGCGTCGTCGGCGTCGAACTCGTCGGCGGCGAGCGCATCTCGGCACCCATCGTCATCTCGAATGCCCACGTCGTCACCACAATGCTCGAACTGGTCGGCGCCGAGCAGCTGCCGGCCGGCCTGGCCGAGCGCGTACGGTCGATCCGCATCGGCAACGGTTTCGGCATGACGCTGCGCTGCGCCGCCGATGAGCTCCCCGACTATGCTGGCGCGCCGTCGGGTGGGCGGGCACACGAGAGCCACCACGGCCTGCAGCTGCTCTGCCCATCGCTCGACTATCTCAACCACGCCTTCGCCGACTACCGGCGTGGCTTGCCATCGCGCGAGCCTGCGGTGATCGCGATGACGTTCTCGGCGATCGATCCGACGGTTGCGCCACCCGGCAAGCACACCGTCTTCCTGTGGGCGCAATACTTCCCATACGAACTCGCCGATGGCCGACGCTGGGACGACATCCGCGAGCAGGTCGCCGATGACATCCTCGAGGTGCTGTATCGCTACGCGCCGAACATGCGCGGCAAGATCACCGACCGGTTCATCCAGACGCCGCTGGACCTTGAGCGGCGCCTGGGGTTGCTGCGCGGCAACGTGATGCACGTCGAGATGTCGTTCGACCAGATGTTCTTCTTCCGGCCGTTGCCGGAGCTCTCACGCTACCGGACGCCGCTGCGTGGCCTGTACCTGACAGGTGCGAGCACGCATCCGGGTGGCGGTGTCTTCGGGGCGAGCGGCTACAACACGGCGCGGACGGTACTCGGCGACACCACGCTGCGCTCGTGGCTAGGCACCAGCGTCGGCACTGCTGCCGGCCGCGTCGGCACGCTGGCGCGGCGCGTCGCCAGGCGCGAGCCACCGCCCGAACGCACGCCGTGATGGCGTGCTGCCTGCGGTGGCAGCGCGCAGCAGCATCGAGCTCAGTCGCCGATCCGACACGCGACTGCGGCGGCGACGCGGGCATTCTGGCGCAGGAGCGCGATATTGGTCTGCATGCTCTCGCCGTGGGTCTCTTCGGCGACTGCCGCCAGCAAGAACGGCGTCACTGCCTGACCGCGCACGCCGGCAGCGTCGGCGCGAGCCAGCGCCCGGGCGATCGCCGCATCCACCGGGCCGCTGTCGAGGGCCACGGCAGCCGGCGGCGGAACTGCCAGCACCATGCCGGCGCCGGCACCATACACCCGATGTGCCGACCACGCTGCGGCACACGCCTGGGCATCGGCAACCATCGCGACCTCGAAGCCGCTCTCGGCGCTGTAGAACGCCGGAAACCGGCGTGTCCCGAACGCGACGACCGGAACGCCGGCAGTCTCGAGGTATTCCAGCGTCGCCGGAATATCGAGGATCGCCTTGGCCCCTGCACACACCACCAGGACCGGCGTACGCGCCAGCTCGGTGAGGTCGGCCGAAATATCCCAGGTGTCGCGCGCACCGCGATGAACCCCGCCGATGCCGCCGGTCGCGAAGACCTGGACACCCGCCAGGGCTGCGAGCGCCATCGTGGCGGCCACCGTCGTCGCACCATCGCGACCATGCGCCACCGCGAAACCGATGTCGCGCCGCGACAGCTTCAGGACATCGGACGAATGGGCAAACCGCTCAAGCGCCGCTGCGTCCATCCCCACGGTCGGCACACCGGCCACCACTCCCACCGTCGCCGGCACAGCACCGGCAGCGCGGATCTCCTGCTCCATCGCCCGCGCCAGCTCGAGGTTGTGGGGGTACGGCAAGCCATGCGAGATCACCGTACTCTCGAGGGCGACGACCGGACGACCGGCGGCGAGTGCGGCAGCGACGTCGGGGGCAAGCTGAACCGTCATGGCAATCTGTCCTCTCTCTGATGAATCATGCATGGACCACGTTGTCGACTCCGGCGCTGCCGGGCCGGCCGTCGCGATCGATGGTATACGCGCGGATGTGATGACGACGAAGCTGGATGAGTGCTGCCGTCGGAGCATCGGCGACGATCGCCGCCGGATGGATGCCGCGACGCCGCGCCGCCACCAGGCTCGCCAGGCTGCCGGCATCACAGGCACCGGTGAGCAGCACCAGCGTTCCACCCCAACTGAGCGTCTGTGCCGCCTGCGCCAGCACCCCGGCCGACGCGGGACCATCGGCGGCCTCGAGGCGCCCGAGCGCGCCGAGCACCAGCAGCAGG
>CAIQIY010000066.1 GCA_903871975.1 uncultured Chloroflexota bacterium
GCCGAGCACGCAGGCAGGCCAGCCATTGGTTGGTGGCACGTCGCAGATGGCGCGCACCGCCCCGTTTGCTGCCATCTGCAGCATGCCGGCCCGTGGCCAGCGCGGCATATCGCACGAAAGCTCGACCGTGGCCACGAACGCCGCGTGGATCAGCATTCATCAGATCAAGCATCTGCGTCTCCGGGCCAGCCACGTCCCGCCCGGCAGTGCTGCCCGCTACCGCACGGCGCCGACCAGCACCCGCCATCGTCGAGCGCCACGGTGACAGCTGCTGCCGGGACAAGCGTGTCGCAGTACCACATCGCGCTGGCGGCCGGGATCGGCGCAGGGTATGGCCGTATGCTCACCCGCCGACGATCGGCGGTCGCGATGGATGCTGCGAGTCGGGGTGCGCCTGGCATCGGTCACCAGAGACGGGCCACTCCGACGTGCTGGACAGAGGGCATTCAGCACCGGTCAGCGTGCCCCGGCCGTCACTCGGAACACCGCGCTGCGGCGGTGTTCAGAACGAGAGCAGCGCATGGATTGGCCTGCCAGCCAGCCGTTGCCGGCCCCCGAGCGCCGGCAGCTCGATGATGAATGCGACTTCGTCGACGACGCCACCGGCACGCTCGACGAGCGCACACGCAGCCGCGATGGTTCCACCAGTCGCCAGCAAGTCATCGACCACGACGACGCGTGTACCGGGTACCAGCGCGTCCTGATGGATTTCCAGCACATTCGAGCCATACTCGAGCTCGTATTCGATTCGATGCGTGGCTGCCGGCAGCTTGCCAGCCTTGCGCACCGGCACCAGACCAACCCCCAGACGGTACGCCAATGGGGCGCTGAAGATGAACCCACGAGACTCGACACCCACCACCGCCTCGATGCCGCGACCCGCATAGCGCTCCGCCAGCTGGTCGATGACGGTGCGCAATGCCGCACCATTCGCGAGCAGCGTGGTGATATCCTTGAATTGCACGCCTGGAATGGGGAAGTCCGGGATGTTCCGTACGATGTCGGCCAGTTGCTGACGGTCCATCACGATCTCCTCATCGCATTCGACCATGGGGCATGGTAGCAGCCCACGACCACGACGCAGTATACCATGGCAGATAGCCGAGCCGGCCGGTTGCGATGCACGCTGACCGGCTCCGCATCACGACCCGTGTGGTGGCCCCGACGGCGTATGACGCGGTGCCGGGATGCCGCGCAGCATGCCGGCGCACGGCGGCTGAATGGCATGTCGTGCGTTGACGCTGCACCAGCCTCACCAGGTGGGCAGAGAGGTCGGGTGTCGGGGCACGCGTGTCGGAATATGGCACCCTGCCCCCCTCGCGGTGATCCTTGACAAACAGGCGGCACCGCTGCTACAATGCGGGCGTGCGGGAGTGGCGCAATGGCAGCGCATCTGCTTCCCAAGCAGAGGGTTGCGAGTTCGAGTCTCGTCTCCCGCTCCACTTGGTCGCGCGGCGTCGTTCCATCGGGGCGGTGCCGCGCGATGCGTTGCAGCGACCGGATACGCTCGCCATCGGTCGTTGCCCAGGGTCACTGCCGGTTGGCTGCGGCATACTCCGCATCGCTCACCGGCTCCAGCCACGTCACCGCGTGCCCGGCCTGACGCTCCTGAACTGCGACATGAGTCAGCGAACTCGTCGCCGTCGCGCCGTGCCAGTGCTTCTCGCCAGGGGCGAACCACACAACATCACCGGGGTACACCCGTTCGGCCGGGCCACCCGAGCGTTGCACCACGCCACACCCCGCAGTGATGATCAGCGTCTGCCCGAGCGGATGCGTGTGCCACGCAGTGCGTGCCCCTGCCGTGAATGTCACCTGCGCCAGTGCGACGCGCGCCGGCTCGGGGGCGGTGATGAGCGGCTCGACGGTCACTTCGCCGGTGAACCATGCTGCCGGCCCCGCACCGGCGGCGCGCGATTCGACCCGAATGATGTCCATGCTGTCTCCATCGGCTGTGGTGATGCATCGCCAGTGCATGCGCCATCACCATCACGTGGATGATGCGGCGCCGCTGCCATTCCGGGCGTCAGCCACCTCAGGGCATGTACTGACCGCCGTTGATCTCGATGATCTGCCCGGTGATGTAACCACTGAGGGCGTCCGACGCCAGGAACAGCGCAGCACCGACGCATTCTTCGGGCGTTCCCGCACGGCCCAGCGGAATGGTGGCGACCATCGCCGCCATCTGCTGCTCGTTGGTGAAGCGTTCGTGGAACGGGGTGACGATGACGCCTGGTGCGAGCGCATTGACACGAATGCGTGATCCGGCGAGCTCTTTGGCCAACCCGCGGGTGAAGGTGCTGACTGCGCCCTTGCTGGCCGCATACAGCACTGCGCCGGCCCCACCGCCGTGGCGTGCCGCCACGGATGTCACGTTGATGATCGTGCCACCGCCTTGTGCCCGCATCGTCGGGATCACCAGCCGCGCGAGCGCCACCGTCGCAGTGAAGTTGACGTCGATCACCTCGTGCAGCAGTGCATCATCGGCGTCGGCGATCGGCATGCGGCGCACCATGCTGCCCGCGTTGTTGATCAGCACATCGATGCGACCGAAGCGCGCCAGCGCCGCGTCGCGCAACCCGACCAGCGCCGCACTGTCGCGCACATCGGCCTGGTGCACCAGCGCCTGTCCGCCGGCCGCGACAATCTCGTCGGCCACTGCCACCGCCGCCGCGCGGTTCTGGCCGTAGTGCACCACCACCGCTGCCCCGGCCGCGGCGAAGCCGCGCGCCAGCGCCGCGCCGATCCCCGTACTCGCACCAGTGATCAGCACCACACGATCATCAAACCGAAGTTCCATCGCCGCCTCCTAGAAGAACAGCTTCGCCAGTGCCAGAATGCCCTGCTTCCACGGGACACGGTGTGAGACTCCGGACTGGCCGGCGAAACTGTCGAGGTGCTCGACATACCAGCGGTAGTTGCGCACCAGTGCGTCCTTGTTGGAGTAGCGCGGATTCCAGCCGAGCACCCGCTCAGCCTTCTCGATCGATACAAACGAGTCGGTCGCTGCAGTCTCATACACCCACTTGTACAACGGCGACAGTCGCAGCAGTTCGAGTACGCGCAGCGTCCAGATGACCGGTGCAGCCGGCAGCGGCACGATACGCTTGCCGTGCCCGGCATCATCGAGCACGGCCTGGTAATCCTCGCGCATCGTCGTGAATTCGCGTGCACCGATGTTGAATGTGTCATTGACGCGTGCGGCATCGAGTGTCAGCGCGAGGATGATCGCATCGCACAGATCGGCGACATCGAGCAGCTGATAGCGATTGGCACCGCTGCCGATCATCGGGAAGCCACGGCCTTCGTGGGCCCAGTCGTACAACAAGGCGAACACCCCGAGCCGCTCGGGCCCGATGAACGACTTGGGCCGGATGATCGGCACGCACAGGCCGCGCTCGCGGAACTCGAGGCAGACCTGTTCGGCGCGCACTTTGGCCTCGCCATACGGCCCAACCCCCTGCAGGCGATCATCCTCGACGAGCGGATGGTGGTCGGGGATGCCGTAGACCGCCGTCGAGGAGATGTGCACCGCCCGCTGCACGCCATGGTCGAGCGCCGACTGCATGACAGTGCGCGTGCCGTCGATATCGGTGGTGAAGATGTCCTCGCGCCGATAGTGCGGCAGCGCCGCGGCGGTGTGGACGACCAGATCCACGCCGTCCATCGCCTGGTCGACTGCCGCGCGATCGCGGATATCGCCGGTCACGCGGCGCACCTGGTCGCGCTCGGGATAATCGAATGGTGCGATGTCGAGCGACGTGACCC
>CAIQIY010000067.1 GCA_903871975.1 uncultured Chloroflexota bacterium
CTGACCAGGCAAAACCAGACGATCCGGGCAGGTACCCGGATCGTCTGGTACGCAACAGACCACTGGTACGGTTTCGGGCGTCGGTGCATCGTTGCAGCAACGGGAACCATGCGCGTGACCCGACCGCAGATGCGACGGATACGATCGCGGGGCGCGGTTCATCGATCAAACATCCGATGCTCGTGGTATCGATGATCCGCCATCCCATCGCTATCCTGATCGGTTCCTCGTCGCTGCCCACGGCGACAGGACATCGAGCACGGTTCGGTCTGTCTCGAACAATGTCGACCAACATCCGAAGCATTGGCACAGCCCACCACGCAGGCTGCTCCGTCTGATCACACCACGCATCCAGTGTGCGACCTGCCGCGTAGACATCGGCACGGCGCGTGTATGGTATGCAAAGGATTCTTCGATGACCAAGATGATCGCTCCGGACGTCGAGTGGTCGGGCCTGCTGGCGCAGGCGCGGAGTGCCTTTCCCGAGGCGTTCGATTCCGGCGGCCACGCCCTCAACCTGATCGCTGGTGAGTGGAGCCACCCCGGAAACGGCAAGCATTTCCTCTCGCCGGTCGACGGCACCGAGCTCGGCCTCTATCCGATGATCGATCTCGACACTGCGTTGCGCGCCGTCTCGGCCGCCGCCGAAGAATTTGATACCTGGTCGCGAGTTGACCTTGACACTCGTCGCACACGCGTTCTGGCGTGTCTTGATGGCCTACGGCAGCACCGCGACCTGATCGCCCGGCTGCTGATCTGGGAGATCGGCAAGCCCTGGTCGCAGGCCTGTGTCGATGTCGACCGCTGCATCAGTGGCGTCGAGTGGTATCTCGAGCACATTCCGTCGATGATGCAGTGGCGCAAGCCACTCGGCCTGATCTCGAACATCGCCTCGTGGAACTACCCGCTCTCGGTGCTGGTGCATGCGATGCTGGTGCAGGTACTCGCCGGCAACCCAGTCATCGCCAAGACGCCCAGCGACGGCGGGCTGTATGCGCTGACGGTCTCGCTGGCGATCGCACGGCGGGCTGGCCTGCCGGTGTCGTTGGTGAGTGGCTCGGGTGGCCAGCTGAGCGAAGCGCTGGTGCGCAATCCCGACATCGCCTGCCTGGCGTTTGTCGGCGGCAAAACCAATGGTCGCGACATCGCCTCGAGCCTGTACGACCGCAACAAGCGCTACATGCTCGAGATGGAAGGCGTCAACGCCTATGGCATCTGGCAATTCAGCGACTGGGACAGCCTGTCGAAGCAGCTGAAGCGTGGCTTTGACTACGGCAAGCAGCGCTGTACCGCCTATGTGCGGCTCGTCGTCCAGCGTCAGCTGTTTCCACAGTTTCTCGAGATGTACCTGCCAGTGCTCAAATCGCTGCGCTTCGGCAATCCAACGCTCGTCGACCAGCCAGGCGATCCACTGCCGACCCTCGATTTTGGTCCGATGATCAACAGTCGCAAGGTCGAGGAGTTGCGGGTGATGTATAGCGAGGCGATCGGCAGCGGCGCAGTCAGCCTGTACGAGGGGCATTTCGACGAAGCGATGTTCCTGCCCAACCAGGACATCTCGGCGTACATCGCGCCAGCATCGGTGTTCAATCTGCCACGCAACTGCCGGCTCCACCACAACGAGCCATTCGGCCCCATCGACAGCGTGGTGGTCGTCGATCGCGTCGAGGAGCTGATCGCCGAGATGAACATCTCGAACGGATCGCTGGTATCGTCGATCGCCAGCGACAACAAGCGGCTGGCACAGCAGATCGCGAGCGAGATCCGCGCATTCAAGGTCGGCATCAACACCATCCGATCGCGTGGCGACCGCGACGAAGTCTTCGGCGGCATCGGCCAGTCGTGGCGCGGCTGTTTCGTCGGCGGCAAATATCTGGTCGAGTCGGTCACGATCGGGGCGCCAGGCGAGCGGTTGATGGGCAACTTCCCCGACTACACGCTGATGCCCGACGCCCGCTGAGCCGCGCTCGCGGCGACGCGACGGCCGTCATTCAGCCGAACCATGCGAACCGTGCCGATGGCACGGTTCGTGGTATGATCTGGCGGCGGCCCGCCGGGCCGTGGGCCGCGCGGCGGCCGGGATGCAGGGAGCGATGTCATGAGCGGGATGGTTCGCGCGTTGCTGCTCGAGCGCAGTGAAGATGGTGCGTTGCGCTGTGCAATTCAGCACCTCGACGATGCAGCACTGCCAGCTGGCAATGTTGTCGTCGATGTTCACTTCTCGAGCCTGAACTACAAGGATGGATTGAGCATCAGCGGTACTGCGCGCATCGCACGCAGCTTCCCGATCGTCCCGGGCATCGATCTGGCAGGAGTCGTGCGCGAGTCGAGCGATGCACGGTTCGCGGCGGGCGATGCGGTCATCCTCACCGGCTATGGCATCGGCGAGCGGCATTGGGGCGGCTACACCGAACGCACCCGGGTGTCAGCCGACTGGCTGGTGCCCCTGCCGGCGCCGCTGACGCTGCATCAGGCGATGGTCATCGGCACAGCCGGCTTCACCGCAATGCTGGCCGTGATGGCGTTGGAGCGTGCCGGCGTGACACCGCGGGGCGGTGATGTGCTGGTGAGTGGTGGTGGCGGTGGCGTCGGAGGCGTCGCCATCGCGCTGTTGGCGCGACGGGGCTATCGCGTGGTGGCGGCGAGCGGCCGCCCCGAGCTGGGCGAATACCTGCGCGAGCTGGGTGCGTCGGCAGTGATCGAGCGCAGCGTGCTGAGCGCACCTGGCAAACCGCTCGAATCCGAGCGCTGGGCCGGCGCCATCGACACTGTCGGCGGCGACACGCTGGCGGGGATCATCCGCGGGCTGGCATACGGCGGCGCGGTAGCGGCCTGTGGCAACGCCGGCGGTGCGACGCTCGCCACCACCGTCTTCCCGTTCATCCTGCGCGGCGTTCAACTCATCGGCATCGACTCGGTGCAATGTCCGGCAGAGCCGCGCCGGGCAGCATGGCGCCGCCTGGCCGACGATCTCGATGCAGCACAGCTCGGGCGCCTGGCGCACGAGATTGGCCTGGCCGAGGTGCCTGCCTACGCCAGCGAGATCGTGGCTGGCCGAATCCGTGGTCGGGTGGTGGTCGACGTGCGCCGCTGATGCGCCGGGCGGAGAAACCGCATGGATATGCGGCATCGGGCCATATGGCTGGCACTGGTCGCGATGCTGGCGCTGCCGCTGCCAGCCCGGGCGGCTGGCACTGGCTGCGAAGATGGGCGAGTAGGCCTGGCCGCGGGGAGTGTCGCCACCACCGATGCCGGCACGGCGTTGTCGCTGGTTCTGTCGACGGCAGCGCTGAGCGGTGCGTCGGCATGTGTCCTGGTGGGTCTGCTCGCCGCCGGCGATGGCACCACCGACCGCCCGATCGCGCCGGGGGGGCCGGCCGGCCTGGCGGAACAGCTCGCATGGGCTGCCGCATGGTTGCGCAGCGACACCGTCCCGAGCGTGCTCGAGTTCCGCGATGGCCGGGTGGTGCTGCCGGCGCGCCTCACGCTGCAGGAACGTGCCGTGTGGCTGGTGCTGGCAGCCGGCCGCGGCCAAACTGCATGGCTGCGCGCGCGCGAGCGTTTCGAGCGCCATCCGGCAGCCGCCGAGGTACGCCGCGCCGCACCGGCCGCGCCCCGCGACGTTGATGGCGTCGTGCTGGAGCGCCCCTGGCCAGCGGGCACCCGCGTGGCACACCTCAGCTTCTTCGATCACTACGTCCCGGACGTCGACCGCGTGCCGGCACAGCAACGCAACCGCGTGATGATCGACTACCTCGGCCGTACCGGCTCGCGCTACGATGGCCACGATGGCCACGACTACACCTTCCCCGATGCCCCGTTCGCGACCCCGGTGCTCGCCGCAGCACCCGGGACGGCATACGCCTTCGGCAGCGATGCGCGCGGTCTGGGCGTGGTCATCCGTCATGCGGCTGGCTTCGAGACGGTGTATTGGCATCTCGGATCGATCGATGGCGGGCTGGCGGCGCTGATCGACCGCCAGATCGGCTTGCCGGTGGTTGCCGGCGAGCGCATCGGTACCAGCGGCGCGAGCGGCACGAGCGGCACGCCGCATCTGCACTTCGAGGTGCGCCGCCATGGCAAACAATTCGATCCGTATGGCTGGTATGGGCCCGCCGGTGATCCGTGCGTCGGCTATGCGTGGTGCGCACCGAGCAGCTGGCTCTGGAGCCCGGCCCTCGCCGGCGAGTTCGATTTCACGCCGCCGCTCACCGATGCCGTGGCACCGCATCTGATCATGACCGTCGATCCGGATCCGGCGGTGGCCTTGCTGGCACAGTTCGATGGGCATGCGTTGCAGGCCATCGGTCAGGGAGTGCCGCAGCTCGCTGGTGCACCGACGTTCGTCAGCGGCCGCATGGGCGATGCGGTGACGCTGAACGGCACGGATCGGCTGGCGTATGCCACCGCGCCACACCTCGATCCGGCACTGGGGGCGATCGCGCTGTGGGTGTATGTGCCACTCGCGGCCGTCGGCACAGTGCTGGCCAGCAGCGCGGATCCGACGGCCGCGGGCGGCGGTGCCGGTACGCTGGAGTTGCGCCGTGAGCTGCGCGGCGTGACGTACACCTGGGTGTTTGCGACGATCGGCGATGCCGGCACCACGCAGCGCGACGAGCTGCTGGCGGCTGATGGCCTCGCGCCGGGTTGGCGGCATCTGGTGCTGGTGTGGCGCCGTAGCGATGGCCTCAAGCAACTGTCGCTCGATGGCCGGCTGGCGGCCAGCACGACGCGCGCAGCGCTGCCCACGAGCCTCGGCACCACCCTCGAGCTCGGCCGGCTCGCGCCCACGACACCGGCTGCGGCCTTCAGCTACGATGAGCTGGTGATCTACCGGACGATTCGTACCGCATCGCAGGTAGCCGCCCTGGCGAATGGCAATGCACGGTTCAGCGTGGCGCCCGTACCACGCGATCGAATCACGGTCGATGTGAATGCCATGGATCGCGAGAGCGCCCTGGGTGAGCTGGTGGTGTACACCGACGACCGGCTGGTGAGCCGCGGCGCGTTCCGCGAGACGCTGCTGCTGCAGCCGCCGGCGGCGCTCTGGTCGCTGACGGTGCGCGTCGCCGACGCTGCCGGCAATGTCAGTACCAGCACACAGGTCGTGCCACTCGGGCGGCAGCTGTTCGTCCCGCGTGTGGCCGCCCCGTGAATCACGCCGGCAATCTGCGATGCGGCTCGGAACAGCCCGCATCACATGCCCCGGTCGGCGCCCCAGGTGCCCTGCAGTGATTGACGCACCCGGTCGCGCTGCCTATAATCAGTGCGCTGCGTGCTCGTTCGTCATCCGGTTGCAAGGGGGATGTCGTCACCATGATGTACCCGCTGTTTCTCTCACTTCATTCCATCACCCGCTGGGCGGTCATCGTCTTTGGTGTCCTGGTCATCGCACAGGCAGTGCTCGGCATGTCCAGCCGGCGCGACTGGCGGACACTCGATCAGCGTGGCGTCGACGGGCTCTTCTGGTCGGTGAACATCCAGATCGTGCTGGGCCTCATCCTGTACGTATTCCTCAGCCCGATCATCCAGGATGCGCTGAGCGATTTCCGTGGTGCGATGCGCGACAGCCGAGTACGCTTCTGGTTGATCGAGCACATGACGATGATGATCATTGCGCTCGGCCTGGTGCACATCGGCGCAGCACGCGTGCGCCGCGCCGCCGATGCTGTGGCGAAGCATCGTGCAGCGTTGATCTTCTTCGGCATCGCGCTGCTGCTCATCCTGATCTCGATCCCGTGGCCCGGCACCGGCGCCGATCCGCGGCCGCTGTATCGCCTGCCATGGTGATCCCGAAGCACTCCCGCTGGCCAGCGTCGTGGCCGGGCCGGCCACGACGCGAGTCGAACCACGACGCAGGCGATTCGCCGCGCTTCGGGACATGGCGAGGTGTCACGCGTGCATGATCAATCGGCCGAGATCGAGCTCGACCTCGACGGGATTGCGCAGGGTGGCGAGGCCGTCGGCCGGCACCACGGCATGGTCATCTTCGTCGGCGGTGGCATTCCTGGCGAACGAGTGCGCGTGCGAGTGGTAGAACAACGGGCCGGCTTCGGCCGTGCCCACATCCGCGAGCTGTTGCGCACTTCGCCTGATCGGATCGCCGAGCTGGACCCGACGGCGACGCATGCAGGCTGGCAGCACATTGCGCATGCAGCGCAGCAGCGCCTGCGTCGCAGCATCGTCGCCGAACAACTCGTCAAGTTCTGCGGCATCGATCCCGCGATCGTCGAGCCGACCATCGCCACAGCGACACCCTGGCACTACCGGAACACCCTGCGCGTACACGTTGCCGGTCGCCAGGTCGGGTATTACCGCCCGGGCAGTCGCGCGATCCAGCCGCGCACCACCGATCCGCTGGCGCAACCGCTGCTGAATGTCGCACTCGCACGCTTCGCCGCCGCGCTGGCCGATGGGCCGCCCATTCCCGCCGGCGACATGACGCTGCGGTTGAGCGAGACGCAGCAGTACATCGTCGCGGCGTGGCACGGCACGAACGCCGCACGGCCGGTGCTGGCACGCTGGCGTGGTGCGACGCCGGCGCTCGCCGGGATTGCGATGGACATGGACGCAGATGACGCCGCGATCGGCGCGACCGACGTCATCGAGCGCATCGATCCAGTCGTCTGGGCGCTGCATCCGATGACCTTCACCCAACCGAACCTCGGCGCAGCGCGGCGTCTGTTCGAGCTGATCCATGCCGGTCTGCAGCTGCGTGGTGGCGAGCACGTCCTCGATCTGTACTGCGGCGCCGGAACATTCACATTGCCGCTCGCCAGCCATGGGGTACATGTCACCGGCATCGAGGAGCAGCCGCAGGCGGTGCGTGATGCGCAACGCAGCGCGCGATACAGCGGGCTCGGTGGGGCAACGTTTGTGGCCGGGCGCGCCGAAGACTACACAGCAACACTACCGCGCCAGTTCGATGCCGTCGTCCTCGATCCGCCGCGACGTGGGTGCCATCCACGGGTGCTCGCGGCACTTGGCCGGCTCGCAGCCAGGCGCGTGGCATATGTCTCGTGTCACCCTGGCACACTGGCCCGCGATTGCCGCCAGTTGATCGACGTCGGCTATCGGCTGTGTCGCGTCACCCCGGTCGATTCGTTCCCCCAGACACCACACGTCGAGGCGGTTGCCATTCTGGAACGGGGATGATGGCATACGCCCACGCGACGATCATTGGCGCATGGCCACGCCCAGGGGCACCCCGGATGGCGCCGGCATCGTGGCCAACGGTGGTCCCTGCTGCATACCTCCGGCGCCTCGCGATGGCACATCGACGAGAACCCGCGCACCGCGGCGGCAGCATCGGTGAGCACACCAGGAATCGAGCATGACCGTACGGCTTGAACTGCTCGGGCCACCACGCATCCTGCGTGACGGCGTGGTCATCGACATTCCGCGCCGACGCACGCGTGCCGTGTTATGGCGGCTCGCCGCGCCAGGTGGGCGGGTTGCGCGTGATCAGCTGCTGGCGTATTTCTGGCCCGATCTCGAGCGACCGATGGCGTTGCAACAACTGCGCTCGGCGCTCCACACCCTGCGCCGCGCGCTTGGCCCGCTGATCCTGAGCGACGAGCTATCGCTCGGCCTGGCACCCGACGTCGTGGTCGACTGGCGAACGCTCGACCGGCTGCTGGTGGCACGTGCGCCCGATCCGGGGGCGCTGGCATCCTGCCTCGACGCAGTCCACGGTGATCTGCTGGCCGGAGTCACGCTGGCGGCTGCGCCGCAATTCGAGGCGTGGCTCACGCTGGAGCGCGAGCACTGTGCGGGGCAGATTCAGCGTGGCATGGTGATCCTGGCGCAGCACGCCGCCA
>CAIQIY010000068.1 GCA_903871975.1 uncultured Chloroflexota bacterium
CAGCTCGATCGCCAACGACGGGTGGGCGGCCAGCGCAGGCGCCAGGGCCGCATGACTGTCGACGGCGAGCAACAGGCCGGCGGCATCGGCGGCAGCCAGCAGTTCGGCGCCGAGGTATTCGGCTGGCACCAGCAACAACGCGAGGTGCGCCTCGATCGCTTGTCGCACGATGGCATCGGGCGTGCCGCCAGACAGATCGTCGAGCCGCGCACCGATGACGAACCGCCGCACACCGTTGATCGTCAGCACGTCGCGTTCGCGGCGCAGTGCGCGCAGCCCGCTGATCTGGTGCAGCCAGCCGGTCTGGCCCGCCAGCGTGATGCCCAGCTCGATGCGGTAGCACGACGGATGGCCGAGCGCCTGCGGCCACCAGCGTTGCGCATCCTGGCAGGTGAGCACGACATCGCGCACATTGTGGCCCGGCGCGAGCTCCCATTCCATCGACCAGCGCTGAATCATGCCAGGCCAGTTGTGTGGCACGACGCGCCACTCGAGCGCCGCGGTGGCAGGCACCGCGCTGGCAAGGCGGACCCGGCAGCGAAAGCTGGCCGAGCCAGCATCGGGCGTGACCACCAGCGCACACGACTGGCCTGCCACCGCGGACTGCCAGATCACCGTGGGCAGCGGGCCGGGGCGCCAGCGCGGCAGCACGAGCATCAACACGGGCGCGGCCGACGCCAGCGTCAGCTCGGTGTCGTGGTCGCCACACCACACACCATCGAGGAAGATCCGCGAACCACGCGGCAGGCCCGTGACGCGCAGCCCGGTCGCCGCCGGCGGCACTGCAGCACACCACCACAAGGCCACTGGCCCACGGTAGTGGCGCAACACCGCCGGCGGGTACGTGCCAGCGTGGCACCACGCAGCAGCAGCCACCGCCGGCAGCTGGTCGAGCGAAGGGATCGGCGCGATACGCCACGATGAATCGGCGGGCATGCGCACCTCGACGGCATGACGACCGGCCGGTATCGGCGGCGAGCACACGCCGACCGGTCTGCACCGCTGATCAGCCCAGCAATGGACCAAACACCAGCGCCACGATGCTCATCAGCTTGATCAGGATGTTCAGCGACGGCCCCGAGGTGTCCTTGAATGGATCACCGACGGTGTCGCCGACCACCGTGGCCTTGTGGACCTCGGAGCGCTTGCCGCCATACTGCCCACCCTCGACATACTTCTTGGCATTATCCCAGGCACCACCAGCGTTGGCCATGAAGATCGCCAGCAGGACGCCGGTCACCAACGCGCCTGCCAGCAATCCCGCCAGTGCAACCTTGCCCAGCACGAAGCCGACGGCCAGCGGCACGGCCACCGCCATGATTCCCGGGACGACCATCTCGCGCAGCGCAGCATTGGTCGAGATCGCGACACAGCGGGCATAATCCGGCTCACCAGTGCCATCCATCAGGCCGGGAATGGTTCGAAACTGATGGCGTACCTCATCGACCATCGCGCCTGCCGCGCGGCCGACGGCTTCCATCGTGAGTGCGGCGAACAGAAACGGCAGCATCCCGCCGGTGAACAACCCGGCGATCAGGAATGGGTCGGTCAGGCTGATCGGTGGCAGCCGCGTGGCGCTGGCGAACGCCGCAAACAACCCGAGCGCCGTGAGCGCTGCCGAGCCGATGGCAAAGCCCTTGCCGATCGCTGCCGTCGTGTTGCCCACCGAGTCGAGGGTGTCGGTCACGTCGCGCACGTGCGGCTCGAGGTGTGCCATCTCGGCGATGCCACCGGCGTTGTCGGCGATCGGGCCATACGCGTCGACG
>CAIQIY010000069.1 GCA_903871975.1 uncultured Chloroflexota bacterium
AATCGCCTCATCCAGCTCGAGATGGAAGGCTCGGTGGGTTGATCGTCGTCGCGGGGCGGGCGTCGGCCTGCCCCGCAACGCTCCGGGAGGATTGCGTGGCCGAGTTCATTCGCGTCGCCGGCGTCGCCGAGGTGCCGCCCGGGACGATGCGTGCGTTCACCGTGGCGGGCCGCCGGATTGTGGTGTGCGCCGCCGCTGGGGCGTTTTATGCTGTCGAAGACCTCTGCTCCCATGATGACGCAGAGTTGAGCGCCGGATTCTTTGAGCCCGACGACTGGTGCATTGAGTGCCCGCTGCATGGCGCGCGGTTCGATGTGCGCTCGGGTCGAGCATTGTCGCTGCCGGCGTTTCGCCCGATTGTGACCTTTGCGGTGCGCGTCGTCGATGACTCGCTGCTGGTGGCGCTGCCGGGGGGGTGAGGCGCGAAGGACCGGGGGAGGGTCTGCGGTACTTGACGGCTGTCGCGCTTGGTCGTAGGATGGATGTGTACTAAGTCACGCGGCCTGCTCAAGTATCCGCGTGTGACGAGGAGGCGACATGAGCGACTACGCCCATCCCGAGGCCCTGGTCGACACCGCGTGGGTAGCGGCGCATCTTGATGATGCCGCGGTGCGGATCGTCGAGTGTGACGAAGACGTACTGCTGTACGACCAGGGGCACATCCCCGGGGCCATCAAGCTCGACTGGGTCGGCGACCTGAACGACCCGGTGATCCGTGATTATCTGGATGGCGAGCGGTTCGCGGCGTTGTGCGGCAGCCGCGGCATCAGCAACGACACGACGGTGGTGCTGTACGGCGACCGGCACAACTGGTGGGCGACGTATGCGTTGTGGGTATTCAAGCTGTTCGGCCACCGCGACGTGCGCATCATGAATGGCGGCCGTGCCCGGTGGATCGCCGAGCAGCGGCCATTGACGCGCGACATCCCGCAGCATTCGGAGGCGGTGTACCGCGTGGCTGTACGAGACGACCAGCGCATCCGCGCATTCCGCGACGAAGTCCGGGCGCACATTGGCCAGCCGGGCGCCGCACTGGTCGACGTGCGCAGCCCGCAGGAGTACACTGGCGAGCGGACGCACATGCCGGAGTATCCACAGGAAGGCACATTGCGTGGCGGCCACATCCCGACAGCGGTCAGCGTGCCGTGGGCGCGTGCCGTCAACGACGACAGCACGTGTCGCAGTCGCGAGGAGCTCGAGCAGCTCTACGGGGCGCTCGGTGTCACCAACGACCGCGACGTGATTACCTACTGTCGCATCGGCGAGCGCTCGAGCCACACCTGGTTCGTGCTCACGTATCTGCTCGGCTACCCGCAAGTACGCAACTATGATGGCAGCTGGACCGAGTGGGGCAACGGGGTGGGTCTGCCGATCGCGCGTGGCGCACACCCCTGAGGCGCGCCCCACGGTGTTGGAGGCATGCATGGATCGTCAGGAAGCCATCGAGTATCTGCTCGACCACTACGAGCATCCGCGCAATCATGGCGCGCTGGACGCCGCCGATGTCGTGATGCCGGGTGGCAATCCCAGCTGCGGCGACGTCGTCACGCTGTACCTCGCCGTCGACGCGACGACCGACACGGTTGCGCGGCTGATGTTCGAAGGGCAGGGGTGTACCATCAGCCAGGCGGCGGCCTCGATCCTGACCGAGCTCGCCGCCGGCCGCACGCTCGACGACATCGAGGCGATGGATTTCAACGACATGATCGATCTACTCGGCCGCGAGGTGGTCAACACGCGGCCGCGTTGCGCGACGCTGGCACTCGGCACACTCAAGGCGGCGGTGGCGCGCTATCGGCGTCGGGGCACGACGGATGGTGCATCGTGACGACGATGCCGGATCGGCGCGCCAGCGTCGTCGACTTGGTGGGCAACACGCCACTGGTTCGCCTGGCACGCATCGACCCGACATTGCCGATGGCCGTCGAAGTGCATGCCAAGCTCGAATGGTACAATCCCGGCGGCTCGGTGAAGGATCGGCCAGCGCTGGCGATGCTGCGTGACGGAATCACGCGTGGCCAGCTACGGCCGGGCATGCGCATCATCGATGCCACCAGCGGCAACACGGGCATCGCCTACGCCACGCTCGGTGCGGCGCTGGGCTACCCGGTGACGCTGGCGCTACCGGCCAACGCCAGCCCCGAGCGGCGGCGCATCCTGCGCGCCCTGGGTGCCGAACTGATCCTCACGGATCCGCTCGCTGGCACCGACGGGGCGATTCACGCCGTGCGCGCCATCGTCGCTGCCGCACCCGATGCCTACTTCTACCCGGATCAATACAGCAATCCCGCCAATCCCGCGGCGCACGAAGCGACCACCGGCCCGGAGATCTGGCACCAGAGCGACGGTCGTGTCACACACTTCGTCGCCGCGCTCGGCACCAGCGGCACCTTCATGGGGGTCGGCCGGGCGTTGCGCGCCCGCACGCCACACATCGGGTTGATTGCTGTCCAGCCGGACGGGCCGTATCACGCGCTCGAGGGCGTCAAGCACATGGCATCGGTCGAGCTGGTGCCATCGATCTACGAACCCGCGCTGGCCGATGCCATCGTCGAGGTCACCAGCGAGGCGGCGCTGGCGATGGTGCGCCAGCTCGCACACCGCGAGGGCCTGATGGTCGGCATCAGTGCGGCCGCCAACGTCGTCGCCGCGCTGCATGTCGCGCGGCGACTCACCGCGGGCGTCGTCGTCACCATCTTGTGTGACAGCGCCGCCAAATACCTGAGCGACCGCGTGTGGGATGACGCCACGGTCGCCGCCGGGGGAGGCATCTGATCCATGATTCACCTCAGCGCCGCCGCGTGCGCCGCGATCGCGCAGCACGCGCGCGATGAGTACCCCGACGAGTGTGTCGGGTTGTTGGTCGGCCACGTGGCCGACGGCGTCGTCAGCGCCGACGACGTGATCGCATTGGCCAATCGCTGGACAGCCGACGTCCCACTGAGCGATGCCGAGCAGCTGCATTCGCGTCGCGACCGCTTCATGCTCGATCCACGCGACTACCTGCGCGCCGATCGGGCGGCCCGTGCCCGTGGCTGCGACGTCGTCGGCGTCTATCATTCGCATCCCGATCATCCGGCCGAGCCATCGGAGCGCGACCGGGTCGGGGCTCAGGGTGTCGGTGCGAGCGCCAGCTTTGCGTTCCTGATCCAGAGCGTCACTGCCGACGGCGCCGGCACATTGCGTGCCTGGCTGCTCGTCGATGAGGGCGCACGCTTCGTCGAGGTTGCCATCGCGCCCCGCTGACCAGCGTAGGGTACATTCCGCAGATCCATCAGCACGTGAGCAGAGAGAGGCTTCGTCATGGCGGTCACCGTCACCATTCCCACTGCGCTCCGGCAGTATGCCGCCGGTCAGGCGGCGATCAGCATCGCCAGCGGCACGATCGGCGAGGTGTTGCAGGGCCTCGTCGACGCGCATCCACAGCTTGGTCGGCAGCTGTACAACGAACAGCAGCAGCTGCGCAGCTTCGTGAACGTGTATGTCGGCGACGAGGACATTCGTTACCTGCAGGGGCTGGCGACGCCCGTGCCCGATGGCGAGACGGTGAGCATCATTCCGGCGATCGCCGGCGGTGTGGTGCGCGATGCCTGATGCAACGCTGACGAATGAGGAGATCCGGCGCTATTCACGCCACCTGATCCTGCCCGAGTTCGGTATGGCGGCCCAGCGTCAGCTGAAACAGGGCAGCGTGCTGCTGATCGGCGCGGGCGGCCTCGGCTCGCCACTGGCGCTCTATCTGGCAGCTGCCGGCGTCGGGCATCTCGGCATCGTCGACTTTGACACCGTCGATGAGAGCAACCTGCAGCGACAGATCGCCCACGGCACGAGCACAGTGGGGGTCAACAAGGCGCTCTCGGCCCGTCGGCGCATCGCTGATCTCAATCCCCATGTCGAAGTCACGGTCATCGATGAGCCGATCTCGTCGGAGAACGCGCTGGCGCTGATGCAGCCGTATCAGGTGATCATCGACGGCACCGACAACTTTCCGACACGCTATCTCACGAACGACGCGGCAGTCTTGCTGAAGAAGCCGAACATCTACGGTTCGATCTTCCGCTTCGAAGGCCAGGCGACGGTCTTCTGGCCCGACCGGGGCGGCCCGTGCTACCGGTGCCTCTACCCCGAGCCACCACCGCCCGGGCTGGTGCCGAGCTGTGCCGAAGGCGGCGTGCTCGGGGTATTGCCGGGCGTGATCGGCACCATCCAGGCGACCGAGGCGATCAAGATCCTCACGGGCACGGGCGAGCCATTGATCGGGCGGCTGATGCTCTACGATGCGCTGACGATGCGCTTCCGCGAACTGCGGCTGCGGCGCAATCCGGCATGTCCGGTGTGTGGCGATCAGCCCAATATCACCGAGCTGATCGACTACCAGCAGTTCTGCGGCATTGTGCCCGAGCCGGCCGCAGCGAGCGACGAGATCACGCCGCCAGCGGTCGCCGCATGGCTGACTCGCGATGATCGGCCGTTCCTGTTGGATGTGCGCGAAGCCAACGAGTGGGAGATCGGCCACATCGCCGGGGCAGTGCGCATCTCGGTCAACGAGCTGGTCAATCGCCTCAACGAACTCGACAGCGCGGTCGAGATGGTCGTGTACTGCCGCAGCGGCGTGCGCAGCGGGCGGGCCGTCGAGATGCTGCGGCAAGCGGGCTTCCGCAAGGTGCAGAACATGGCCGGCGGCATTCTGCGCTGGTCGGCCGAGGTCGATCCGAGCATCCCGCAGTACTGAGCCGGGAGCGGGGCATGCCCGGCCATCGCACGCCGGTCGCGGATTACTGCGCCGCGGCCGTGGTCGATCCGGGCATGCCGCAGGCCTCGGCTCGACCCATGCCCGCTGGCACGCGGCGCAGTGCGGTGATGTGCCGGCGACTCAGCCCGGTCGCGTGAGTTCGTCCAGCTCGGCGCGTTGCGCTGCATCGAGGCCATGTGCCTCGGCGGTGAACGCCTGATCGACATGGGCGGGCGTGCGCGCACCGATCAGGACGGAGGTGATGCCGGGGCGGCCGAGTACCCAGGCCAGCGCCAGCTGCGGCAGCGGCAGCTGCCACGCATCAGCGCAGCGGCGCAACCCGTCGAGGATGGTGAAGTTGCGCTCCGAGAAGTAGATCTCGTCGTGGCCGGGCGCGACGGCGAAGCGCGTACCGGCGGGCAACGCAGCGTCGCGCTGGTACTTGCCGGTGAGAAAGCCCGCGCCCAGCGGGCTGTAACTGAGGACCCCCAGCCCCTGATCTGCTGCCAGCGGCAGATGTTCGCGCTCGATGTCGCGTACCACCAGGTTGTAGTTGAGTTGCACCGTACGCAGCGGCGTCGCGCCCTGCCGATCCTGCACCCACAGCGCCTTCGCGACCTGCCAGGCCGCATAGTTGCTCACGCCCACTGCGCGCGCCAGGCCACGCTGCACGATCGTTTCAAGCGCCGCCAGCGTCTCGTCCAGCGGCACGTCGGGGTCCCAACGATGCAACTGGAACACATCCACCGCATCGGTCTGCAATCGGCGGCAACTCGCCTCGGCCGACGCCAGCACCCGCTCGCGGGTGAGTGCACCGGCCACCTTGGTGGCCAGCACGATCTGCTGCCGCGTGCCGCGTGCCGCCAGCCACTCGCCGACGATCGTCTCCGAGGCGCCGCGCGCATACACCTCGGCGGTATCGAACAGCGTGATGCCGCGCTCGAGCGCACGGTCCATCACGGCAAACGCGGCATCACGATCGATCTCGCGGCCGAACGTCACACACCCCAGCCCAAGCGAGCTCACCAGCGGGCCATCGCGCCCGAGCGTCCGCAATTCCATCACTCACCTCCGTACATGCTGAAACACCAACGCCGCTGCGACGAGCAACAGCGCCCCTGTGACGAAGATCACCGCTTCGGCGACGCCGAGCCGGATCAGTCCGGCGCTGAGCAGTGGCGCCACCAGGCCGCGTGCGCCAATGATCAGTTGCTGTGCCGCCGCGTAGGGCGCCACCCGCGTAGCACCCGCCAGCTGAAAGACGGCATTCTTCATGCCGAGATCGAAGCCGGCGTAGACCAGCCCCTGAAGGATGAATGCCGGCGCCAGGCTCCAGGCATCGACGGCACCGAGGTAGACCAGTGGCACACCGGCCGAGCACAATGCGCCGATGACCACCACCGTGAGCGCGCCGTGTCGGTCGATCACGCGCCCCCACAGCACAAAGCCGGCGAGCCAGCACAGTGACTGCACCAGCGTGAGCGTCCCGATGGTGGTGTAGCTGAGCTGCAGCCGATCGACGTGCACGATCGGGTAGAGCGGTGTGCCGATGATGCCACCGAAGCCGAACAACGTCACGCCACACAGGTACACGAGAAAGCGCCGGTCGTCGCGGATCGCCGCCAGCATGCCCGGCGACGCCGGCACGCCAGCGGCACCGGGCGCCGACGGTGCCGCCACGCGGAACTGTGCGAAGTTGAGTGCGCCGAGCACGCCGATGCCGGCGGCGAGCGGCAATAGCACGGCTGGCCCGATGCGGTCGAGCGCCACACCGGCCAGCGGCGTCACCACGATCATCGCCGCCACCATCACCATGCGGGTCGCCGACATCGCCCGGCCGCGGACCTCGAGCGGATAGGCTTCGTGGATCAGGCGCGCGTAGGCCGGTGCCGGGAACAGCTCGATGATGTAGAACACGGTGACGATCGCGATCAGTGTCCAGGGGCCGGTGGCGGCAGCCAGCGCGATGAAGACCAGCCGTGCCGCCACCCAGCAACCGACGATCAGCCGCAGTGGTGTCGTGCGGCGCAGCGCCAGCAGGCTCAGCGGCGCCAGCAACTCGCCGACATAGGTGAGCGTGATGTACAGCGCCAGCATGTCGGCGCCGGCACCCATCCGTCGCATGATCACCGGCAGAAACGCCAGGCCCGCCGCATAGAACACGCCATATGCCAGCGTCGTGCGTGCCTCGATGGCGACGTTCGCGCTGATGGACGGCGGCAGCGGGCCGGTGATCGCACCGAGCAGCCCGCGCCAACCAGCGTGTCGCATGGCGCACCTCGCTCCCCTGGGGGCCGGCCGCCGCTACGGTGCGGCCCGCCGGTACGACACGAAACATCCCGCCGCCAGGACCAGCAAGCCGATCCCGACGGCGAACACCAGGGTGTCGGCGTAGCCTGCACCGATCAGCGCAGCGGCCAGCAACGGCGCCAGCATGCCACGCACCCCGATCACGACATGCTGTACCGCGGCGTAGGCCAGCACGCGCCCCGGCGGCGCCAGCGCGATCGCGGCGGTACTCGCGCCGAGGTCGAATCCGGCGAAGACCAGCCCCTGCGCAATGCACGCCGGGATCAGCAGCCACACGGTGTCGGCTGCCGCATAGCACAGCGGCACGATGATGGCGATCAGCGACGTGCCCAGCATCACTGCGACCGGCCCCGTCCGATCGATCACTCGCCCCCACAGCAGAAACCCAAGCATCCAGCAGAGCGACTGCACGACGCCCAGCAGGCCGATCACGCCATACGACAGCTGCAGTCGGTCGACCTGCACCAGCGGAAACAACGGAATGCTGATGATGTTGCCGAGGCCAAACAGCGCGATGCCGAGCAGATAGCCGAGGAAGCGCCGATCCCCGCCGACCAGCGCGAGCGCTGCAGCGAGCGACGGCGGCGCCGGGCCGGTGGGTTCGTCGCTGGCGGTCGGCAGGTGCAGGCGGCTGCACGCCAGTGCGGCGATGACGCCGGCACCGGCGGCGATCGGCAACAACGCGCGATGCCCGCCGATGTCGAGCAGCACGCCAGCCACTGGCGTGACCAGCGTGAGTGCGGCCACCATCACGGCGCGCACCAGTGCCATCGCACGGCCGCGCACATCGGCAGGGTAGGCGAGCTGGATCACCCGGGCGTAGGCCGGTGCCGGCGCGTGTTCGCCGATCCAGAACAGCGTGATCACCAGCAGCATCAGCCATGGGTCGCTGGTGAAGGCGAGCAACACCAGGCAGCCACGCGCCAGCGCCCAGCTGGCCACCACCAGCGGCAGCGGCTGCATGCGCCGCAGCGCCAGCAGGCTCAGCGGCGCGAGCAGCGAACCGACGTAGCTCAGCGTGATCTGCAGCGCGATGATATCGGCACCGGCGCCCAGCCGCCGCAGAATCACCGGCACATAGCTGATGCCGGCGGCGAAGAACACGCCGTACGCCAACGCGGCCAGCGCCTCGACGGTGAGATTGGCGCGGGCGCCGGCGGGCAGCGGGCCCGCCAGTGCCAGCCATGCCCGACTGGCATGAGCGCGCAGCGCCTGCACCCCGGCCTCCATGGCCGCGAGCGCC
>CAIQIY010000070.1 GCA_903871975.1 uncultured Chloroflexota bacterium
CCACCACCGGCACGCCGCGTCCTGCTTCACAGTGGTTTCTGGGGGTTAGGCGTCAGCATCGCTGATCTGCTGTTCAATTTTTATCTGGTGAGCCTAGGGTATGGCAATGACACCGTCGGCATCTTCGCGACGCTGATGCGGCTCGCCGGTGTCATCGCCGGGTTGCCGATCGGCTTGGCGATCGACCGTCTCGGGCCACGCAATGCCATCCTGTTGGGTGCAAGCCTGTACACCATCGGCTGGGCCGTCCTGATCGCCGTACCCGCTCTGCCGATCATGCTGGCCGCACAATTCGTCGTCGGCGCGTGTCACATGATGACCGTCACGGCGACCGTACCGTTGCTCGCGCTGGTCGTTGCCGACGAGCGACGCGCGGCGATCTTTGGCTTCAATGCTTCGGCTGGCCTGATCGTCGGGCTGCTCGGCAGCGCCGTCGCCGGCATTCTGCCGACGCTCGCCGGCGATCTGCTGGCGGTTGGCCCACGAGACACCGAGGCATACCGGCTGGCACTGACATCCGTGGTCGCGCTGAGTGTCCTGGCGATTCTGCCGATCACGCGCGGGCTACCACTGCGCTCGCACGACGAGCCGGGCGTCCATGGGCGGCGTGCCACCACCGAGCAGCTGCCGGTATGGTTGATCCTGCGCTACGCTTTGCCGGCATTGCTGCTCGGCGTGGCGGGCGGCGCGCTGTTGCCATTCCAGAACCTGTACTTCCGCCAGGAGTTCAACCTCGATGACGCGCAGGTCGGGCTGGTGCTCGCCATCACCTCGCTGGTGATGGGCCTCGGCGCCGCATTCAGCGGTGCCCTGGCCCAGCGCCTCGGCCTGAAGCGGGCTGCGTGGTCGATGCGCACGCTGGCGGCGCCGGCGATGGCGCTGATGATCTTCCCGAGCCTGCCGTTCGCACTGGTGGGCTTTCTGCTGCGTGGCTTCTTCGTGGCGAGCAGCTACCCGATCAACGACGCCCTGGTGATGCAGATGACGCCGTCGCAGCAACGAGGTGCGATGATGAGCGTCACGAGCATCCTCTGGTCGTTGGGGTGGGCGAGCAGCGCTGCCATCAGCGGGCTGACCCAGGACGCCATCGGGTTCACGCCGGCGATCATCGCAAGTTGCATCGCCTTTGTGCTGTCGGGGTTGGCGATCTACACCTATCGCGCACCGTCGTTCGGCGCCCCGGCCGAAGCCGACGTGCAGCACCACAAGGACGCCGCATGAGTCGATCACGAACCACTGCCATCACCATCGGCCTGATGACCAGCCTATTGCTGGCATCGCTCGAATCCACCATCATCGCGACAGCAATGCCGACGATCATCGCCGATCTGGGTGGCCTCGAGCACTACAGCTGGGTCTTCGCCGCATACATGGTCGCCTCGACGGTGACGGTGCCGCTGTTCGGCAAGATGGCCGATCGCGTCGGTCGGCGGCCGACGTTTGCGCTGGCGATGGTGCTCTTCCTGATCGGCTCGCTCTTGTGTGGCACGGCGGCGACGATGCCTGCGCTGGTGTTCGCCAGGATCGTCCAGGGGTTGGGTGCCGGTGGGTTGTTGCCATTGGTCTTCACGATCATCGGTGACAGCTTCTCGCTCGAGCAGCGGGCACGCATGCAAGGGGTCTTTTCGAGCGTCTGGGGCGTATCATCGATCGTCGGGCCGTTGTTGGGCGGGTTCTTCGTCGATCAGCTCTCATGGCACTGGATCTTCTACGTCAACATCCCGCCGGGGATCATCGCCGCCGCGATCATCTGGTGGTCGTATCGTGATCAGCCACGCAGCACGCTGCAGCCACCGATCGATCTGGCCGGTGCCCTGCTGCTGAGCAGCAGCATCGTGCTGATCCTGCTCGGCCTGTTCGAGCTCGGCGAGCCGGCCGGCTTGCCATTGCTGGGTGGTGCGGTGCTGAGCGCCATCGCGCTGGTGTGGGTCGAACGCCGCGCCGTCGACCCGGTCTTTCCGCTGCGGCTGTTCGGCCAGCGCACATTCGCCGCGGCCTGCGGCCAGGGGCTGGCCGCCGGGTTTGCCATGTTCGGCTGCATCTCGTTCGTCCCGCTCTATGCCAGGGCAGTGCTCGGCAGTGATGCGACTGGCGCGGGCATCGTGCTGATGCCGATGATGCTCGGCTGGGTCTTCTCGGCGATCGTCGCCGGCCGTTTGATGCTGCGGTTTGCGTTCCGCACACTGGCGATCGGCGGCATGCTGCTGCTGGTACTCGGCAGTGCGGTGCTGGCACTATCGGGTGCAGGCGTACCACAAGCGTTGTTGATCGCCGCGCTGACGTGCATGGGCATCGGCATGGGTCAGGCGATCCCCTCGTTCCTGATCGCAGTGCAGAGCAGCGTCGCGCGCAGCGACATGGGCAGCGCGACGTCGGCGATCCAGTTCACCCGCAGCATCGGGGGTGCTCTGGGGGTGAGTGTGATGGGCGTGGCATTGGCGGCGCAGCTCGAGCGGCTGCTGCGCGAGCGTGGCATCGATCCGGGCTCGATCGACCTCGACGCCGCCCTCGAGCCTGCCGCCGCCGGCGTGGCGGCGAGTGGTGCCCTGATCGGCGAGGCGATCACGATCGTATTCGTCATCACCTGGATCGCCGCCGTGCTGGCATTGCTGGCCACGCTGGTAGCACCCGGCGGCCGCGTCGGTGCGCTGCGACGGCCAGAGGCA
>CAIQIY010000071.1 GCA_903871975.1 uncultured Chloroflexota bacterium
GTGTTGGCGGGGATTCAGCTGGCGTCTACGCGGTAAGGCGCGTCGGCAGGTTGCCGCGGCGCCGCCGGCGCCCGTCCTGGACGGCGCCGCGGGTGCAGGCTACTAGATTGCACGCGTGATCACTACTTCGAACGTTCTGCGCACCCTCCGTGGTGTTGGCGGCCTCGCGGCCGTGCTGTCGATCAGTGGCCTCGCGACGGGTCCGCTGGGCGCACAGCAACCGGCGTCGCCGACCGCAGCGGTGGCCGCGGCCCACGCGCCGCTCCGCATTCTCTGGATCGGCAACAGCTACACGTACGTGAACGATCTGCCACGCACGCTCACGCTGCTGTCGCTGGCGGCGGGCGAGAATCGCGTGCCGGCCATCACGACCGTCCTGCGCGGTGGCCAGTTTCTGCGCGGGCACATGACGCGCACGGACATGGCGGCGCTGATGGCAAAGGGGTGGGACTACGTGGTGCTGCAGGATCAGAGTCTCGCCCCCATTCAGCAGCCCGATACGGTGCTCCATTACGGCACGCAGCTCGGTACGATGGCGAAGCAGGCCGGTGCCAAGGTGCTGCTGTATGTCACATGGCCGCGTCGTGACACGCCGCAGACGGCGGGTACGATCGTTTCCGTGTACACCAGGCTGGCGCAGTCGCTCGGCGCCACCCTCGTCCCGGTGGGGCCCGCGTGGATGGCGATGCGCGATGAATCCCCCGCGACCGATCTGTACATCGAGGACGGCAGTCATCCCTCGCCGATCGGTACGTATCTCGCGGCGAGCGTGTTTTACGGCGTGCTGTACGGCAAGTCGCCGGTGGGACTGGTGCCGCAGGCGTTCTCCGTGCGTGGCAACCGCTACGTCGCCGATACGCTGCCCATGGCGGTGATGCCACTGACGCTGTCGCCATCGGACGTTGCCGCTGCGCAGCGCGCGGCCGAGCGCGCGCTCAAGTCCCCGCCCCGCTAACGGCGTCACCGTGCGCGTCGCCATCGTGGGTGGACCCGGCATCGGGAAGAGCACCCTCGTGCGTCAGCTGGGCGATCTGTATCGCAACGGATCGTACGGCGAGGGCGAGCAGGGCGTGTGGGACCCGCAGGTGCTCGCGGATATCGAAGCGGGACACAATCCCGTGGGAGTGACGGCGTACTTCGCGCGGCTGTACGACGCGAACTACCGCCACGCGGCGACGCACGACGAGCCGGGAGCCGTGGTGCTCATCGAGGGGGCGCAGATCACGCTCGAAGCGCACATCGCCGAGTATCCACCGGAGACCCATGCCGCCCTGCGTGGTGTGGTGACGATGGGTGCCGACTGGTCGCCCGATTGTACCATCGTGCTGACCTCGGGGACCGACACGATCGAGAAGCACATCCGCATGCGGCGTCGCCCACACGAGGAGGTGGAGCGCATGGTGGCTCGCTTCCGGCTCATCGATGCGGAGTTCCGCCGGCTCGCGCCGCGGTATCCCGGCGCCGTCGTGGTGGAGCGAGACGGCATGGAATTCCACACGCGCGAGGGGTTGCTGGCGGTGGCGCAGGCAGCGGGGTTGCCGCCGTTTCCCGAAATCGCCTACGAGCAACTCGACTGAACGGGCGTGCCCCCGATCGGCCACACCATCGACCCGATCACTTCTGCAGAGACGTGTGCTTCCAGACGAGTCGCGCGCCGGTGGCAGGATCGAGCCCCGGCACGAGGGTGCTCTCGAGGGCCGGCGTGCTCACGGTGACCGCGCGTCCGAGTTCGGCGTGGAACCGGGCGGTGGCGAGATCGGTCACGGCGGGGATGTCGCGCACGCTGCTGTAGATGCGCAGCGGTCCGTTGGGCGCGAGGTTGAGCTGCGTCCAGGTGGCCGAGCGATCGACGATGAGCGTGGGTGCTGCCGAGAGGGCGCCGCTGCCTCTCGCGGGCGCGGCATAGCCCATGTCGCCACCGCTCACAAAGCTGCGTGCCTTGGTGGCACGCGGAATCACCCA
>CAIQIY010000072.1 GCA_903871975.1 uncultured Chloroflexota bacterium
CACCACGGCGGCGCCCGACCCCGGGCTCCTGATCCGCGCCACGTGTCTGCGATACCATCGCAAGTACGTGGCGCGGTGCTTTTCCCTTGTCGATCACTGATGTGGTGTCTCCCACCACTCCGTCACCCACCAGTCGCAGCGCCAACGGCGAGCTTCAGCCGGCCACCACAGAGATCGGCATGCTGCGCTCCGGCGTCTCCTGCTGCCGGTTTCGGTCCCCAGCGTGCCATCGGCGTGCCGCGCTGCTCATCCCGGATTCTGCAGGAGGGCAACCACGCGCTTCCTCGCGACGGCGTGCATGCTGGTGCCGGCGTGGCTGGCTGCGACCAGCGGCAGTACTGCTTGGCGGCTAGTCCGTTGATACTCACAGCACGTGATGTTGGCAAATGATCATTGCAGTAGGCTGCATCTGGCACGAATGCCGGACACATGAGCATATGAGCAGCGGGCTGGGCAATGGATCAGTCGGTTGCGGACGATAACCGAGAGGTTTCCATCTCGGTTGATGCGGAACCGAGTAGGCAGTTTCTGCGCGTCGCCGGCCCTCGGTGATCTGCCCGCGATCCCGCGTGGCATGGCCAGGCAAGGCTCAGATCGCATGGCCACACCGTCGTCGGGAGCAGCGCGCGCGACGCTCGGGCGGCAGGTCCGCGGCATGCGGCGAGGCGCATCAAGCGCCGAAGCTGGCGGATCCCGGCGATGTGGCGCTGGCACGCCCGGTGTACCGATGCAGCGGGCCGGTACGGTCGCTTCGCTCGCCGGCCACGGGGCACGCGATGTCGCGGGAGCGGGCAACGGTGGTTCGTCGCGCCACTCACCAGCGCGTGGTGGGGGCTCTTGATGTGTCGCCCCAATCACCGACCGGCGCCAGTCGTGGCTGCCGCCGGTCGCACAACGTCCATCGTCACATCGTCGCGCCGAGGATCCACGGATTGAACTCGTCCTCGCCGATGCCCTGAGCCTCGCTCAGGCTCAGTTGCCCCGACGCGACGGCGATCAATCGCTCGAAGATCTCCTCGCCGACCTCGGCGATCGTCGCGCCCGCCAGCACCCGGCCGGCATCGATGTCCATGTCGTCGCGCATGCGCTCGTAGGTGACACTGTTGGTGGCGATCTTGATGCTGGGCACCGGTTTGAAGCCAAAGCAGCTGCCGCGGCCGGTCGTGAACGCGATCAGGTTGCATCCGCCAGCCACCTGGCCGGTCGCCGAGACGGGATCATAGCCGGGCGTGTCCATGTAGACGAAGCCGGCGCTGGTGATCGGCTCGGCGTAGCCGTACACCGCGTCGAGTGGCATGCTGCCACCCTTGGCGACGGCACCGAGCGACTTCTCGAAGATCGTGGTGAGGCCGCCGGCCTTGTTGCCACGCGACGGGTTGTTGTCGATCTCGAACCCCTCACGCCGGGTGTATTCCTCCCACCAGCGAATGTGCCCGATCAGCTGCTGGCCCACGGCCGGGGTGCGTGCACGGCGCGTCAGCAGGTGCTCGGCACCGTAGATCTCGGGGGTTTCGCTCAGCACGGCAGTGCCGCCGTGGGCGACAAGCAGATCGGCGGCATGCCCGAGCGCCGGGTTGGCGGTGATGCCACTGAAGCCGTCGCTGCCACCACACTGCAGCCCGAGCACCAGCTCGGCGAGCGGCACCGGCTCGCGGCGCACGCGATCGGCCGCGGCGAGCAGTGGCTGCAACGCCGCCAGCCCGGCCTCGATCGTCGCCTGTACGCCACCGGCGTCCTGGATGCCGATGTAGGGGGGCAGATCAATCGCGCCAAGCCGTGTCTGCTGCGTACCGAGCAGACTCTCGAAGTGATTCACCTCGCAGCCGAGGCCGACGAACAGATAGCCGGCGACGTTGGGATGACGCGCGAAGCCGGCCAGCGTGCGTTGCAAGACCTCGAGTTCGGGGCTGTTGTCGCGCGTCGCACAACCAGCACGATGCGTCAGCGCCACCACGTCGGTGACGTTGGGATAGCGCGGCAGCAGCTCGGCGCGCGCGCGCTCGGCGATGCGCCGCACGGTGAATGCCGAGCAGTTGACGGTGCCGAGCACAGCGATGGTGTTGCGGGTAGCGGCACGCCGCCCAGGCCGGCGATAACCCATGAAGCTGCGGGGCTCGACCGGCGGTGGCGTGCGGATGTCGCTGCCGAACTCGTATTGCAGCTGCATCGCGCCGACCGCCAGGTTATGCGAGTGAACATGCTCGCCCGGCGCAATCGGTGCGGTGGCGAAGCCGATCACCTGGCCATAGCGATGGACAGGATCGCCGGTGCCACGGGCACGCAGTGCGATCTTGTGGCCCGCACCGATCGGTTGTGCGAGCTGCAGCGTGTATCCGGCCACGGTGAGCGTACGGCCGGCACCGAGCGGCGCCAGCGCGATCGCCACGTCGTCGGCAGGATGCAGGCGCAATGCCGGGGTCTCCTGGAGTGCGATCAGCATCAGAGGGTCCTCCTCAGGCCCAGCCCAAATCGTCGGGGCGCGCGTCACTGTCACGCTTGCCGGCACGATCGTCGGCATCGCGGTCGGCATCGGGGGTACCGAGCTCCTGCTCGAGCATCTCATCGACCATCTGGTTCCAGTCATCGCCGGCATCGTCGCCGAGTTCACGGCCGAGCTTTTTGGCCCAGCGCGCGATCGACTGCGGGTCCTGCTCGTCGAAGCCGGACAACATCGACGGATCGGCGAGCGCTTCGGTGCGGGCGTCCTCGCTGCGCAATTGCGCGACACGCGAGATCGCCCGGCGCACGTCGCGCGTGCCACAGCGCGGGCATGCCAGGTCGGCCGGATCGCGGTAGCCCGACACCAGTCGCTGGAACCGGCCGTTGCACTGCGGGCACAGGTACTCGTAGATGGGCACGGGTCACCTCACCAGTTCAAGGATCAATGGCGGCACGGCGACCGGCTCGACGCCGATGGTGATGGCATCGAGCAACGCTGGCACCTCGGCGGCGGCGGATGCTGCGCTGGCAGCGTGGATGCGCATCAGCGGCGCACCGGCAGCGATCGCATCGCCGAGCTGCACCAGCAACTCCAGGCCGACGGCATGGTCGATGGTGGCCCCCTTGTGGCTGCGGCCACCACCCAGTCGGTTCACCACATGCCCCAGCGCGGCGCCATTGATCGCCTGGATCACCCCGGCGCGCGGTGCCACCAGCGCGACCCGGTGCGGCGCATGCGGCAAGCGCACCGGATCATCGAGCACCGCCGGATCACCGCCCTGAGCCACGACCATGCCGCGAAACGCCCGCCATGCGGCGCCACTCGCCAGCGTCTCGCGCAGCAGGGCACGCGCCGCCGCGTGGTCGTCACACCGCCCGGACAAGACCGCCAGCTCGCTGCCGAGCGTCAGGCAGAGCTCGATCAGGTCGCTGGGGCCATGGCCCTGCAGCGTCGCGATCGCCTCGCGCACCTCGAGCGCATTGCCGATCATGTGGCCGAGCGGCTGCGCCATGCTGCTGATCACCGCCGCCGTACGTCGGCCGGCATGTCGCCCGATCGCCACCATCGTCGCCGCGAGGCGCCGGGCGTCGGCCAGGGTCGTCATGAACGCCCCCGAGCCGCACTTGACGTCGAGCACAATGCAATCAGCCCCGGCAGCCAGCTTCTTGCTCATGATGCTCGCCGCAATCAGCGGGAGCGACTCGACCGTGCCCGTGACATCGCGCAGCGCGTACAGCCGCCGGTCGGCTGGCGCGAGCTCGGCACTCTGCGCCGCGATCACCAACCCACTGTGTGCCAGCACTGTGCGAAACTCGGCGGTGGTGAGTTCGGCGCGGAAACCCGGAATGGACTCGAGCTTGTCGATGGTGCCGCCGCTGAACCCCAGGCCACGACCAGACATCTTGGCGACCGGCATGCCGGCGGCGGCGACCAGCGGCGCCACCACCAGGCTGGTCTTGTCGCCAATGCCACCAGTCGAGTGCTTGTCGACGGTCAGCGGCGCGATATCGTGCACATCGAGCTGCTCGCCCGAACGTGCCATCGCCAGCGTCAGATCGGCGGTCTCGCGGTCATCCATGCCACGCAGTACCACCGCCATCGCCCAGGCAGCCATCTGCTCGTCGCCAATGCGACCGGCCGTGTAGCCATCGATGAGCCAGTCGAGCTCGTCGCGCGTCAGGCTGCCCCCATCGCGCTTCTTCACGATGCAATCGACTGCGCGCATCAGCCGCCCTCGCCATGGCGCAGGCGCCGCGCCGCAGTCGGCAGCCGCGGCAGCAGGTCACTGGCCAACGCGCCCATCTCGCCGACCTCGTCGCGCACCAAGCGGCCGGCGGCACCGTGCAGGTACACGCCCAGCACGGCAGCATCGGCCGGCGCAAGGCCCTGGCAGATCAGGCCGGTGATCAGGCCGGCGAGCACGTCACCGGTGCCCGCGGTGGCCAGCGCCGCATTGGCGCCGGCGTGCACCACGGTGCGGCCGTCGGGGCTGGCGATGACCGTCGTGGCATCTTTCAGCACCACTACCTGGCTCCAGCGCTGCGCCGCATCGGCCGCCAACGCCACGCGGTCGTCGGGCAATGTCGCGCAGCCGAGCAGGCGGCACATCTCGCCGGGATGCGGTGTGATCACGATCTGTCCGGGGGCACTGCGCTGCCACCAATGCGGCCCGCCATCGCGCACATCACGCTCGAGGCCGCCCAGCACGCTGAGCGCATCGGCGTCGACGACCAGTGGCGGCAGCGTGCCACCCCCGGCGGCAGTGGCCTCGGCCGAGCCGCCCGGCCTGAAACCGATCGAGCCACGTGGCCGTGCGCCATCGAGGCCGAACAGTCGCTGGATGAATCCGACGGTCGGCGCGTCGCGACCGATGCCTGGCCCGACCAGCACCGCCTGTGCGGCCTGCGCCAGGGCCAGCACCTCGTCGGCGGCAGCCGGGCCGAGCGCACCCCATTCGGCGTCGGGCAATGATCGCAGGATGATCTCGGGGATGCGCCCGACGGCAGGCGTGCTGCGCGTCGTGGCGAGCGCAACCAATCCGGCACCGGCGCGGGCAGCGGCGGCGCTCGCCAGCCCGGCGGCACCGGGGTAGGCCGGCGATCCGGCGACCACCAGAGCAGTGCCGAACGTTCCCTTGTACGAATCGTCGGGGCGGGCCGGCAACAGGCGCCGCGCCAGCGCGGCATCGAGGCGTTCACTCATCACGAGCTCCAGTGCTGCGGGTGGAATCGGCAAGGCGATGGTTTCGAGCGCGCCGCACAGCGCCGGGCCGTGTGCGAACAGACAGCCGCGCTTGATCGGCCCGGTGGCGATGGTGCGCGTGGCGCGAACGGCGCCGCCCGGTGCGGTGCCGGTGTCGGCGTGGAGCCCGCTGGGCACATCGATGCTGATCACCGGACGGCCACTCTGGTTGACGAGCGCGACGAGCCGCGCCAGCGTGCCGGCGAGTGGTCGCGATGTGCCACTGCCCAACAGCCCGTCGATGATGACATCGGCATCTGCCAGCAGCGCCCGCAGCGGGTCGTCGCCGAGCGTGGCGCCGTCGAGTGGTACCAGCCCGACGGCACGACATTCGGCCGACGGCCAGTCGCCATCACGCTCCTGACGCATGGCGATCAGCATCACCCGTCGGCCAGCTGCGTGGAGCCAGCGCGCCGCCACCAGCGCATCGCCACCGTTGTTGCCCGGCCCAACCAGGATCACCAGGCGATCGCCGGCGGCGCCGAGTTCGGCGACGCGCTGTGCCACCGCGGTGCCAGCCTGGCGCATCAGGCCAGGCCAGGTTGCACCGGCTGCGACTGCTGCGACCTCGAGCGCGCGCATCTGTGTCGTCGTGACCAGCTTCATGGCGCCATTGTACCATCCTGCTGCGCCTGGAGTCGTACCAGCTGACCAGCCGACAGATCGAGGGCGATGTGGCG
>CAIQIY010000073.1 GCA_903871975.1 uncultured Chloroflexota bacterium
GCGGCTTGCTGCGCGTCGGCCTGTGATGGCACGTCACGGATGTGGTCGGCGTTGCGTCAGTACGAGCGCTGCCGCGAACGCTGGAAACACGAGGCACACAGCACCGGACGGCCAGTGCGCGGCTCGAAATTCACCCGGGCTTCGCCGCCACACTCGGCGCACGTGGTCACGAACTCTGCCTTCGGGCCGCTGCTCTGCGAGCGCCGGTCGTAGCTGCCGCCACCGTAGCTGCTGCCACCACCATAGCTGCCGCCGCCGTAGCTCGACGAACGATCCGACTGGCCACCACCGGCCGCCTTGCGCTGCTGGCGGCATGCCTTGCAGCGTACTGGATCGTTGCTGAACCCCTTTGAGGCATAAAACTCTTGATCGCTGGCAGTGAACGTGAAATCCACACCACAATCACGGCACCGGATGATCCGATCTTCGTACCTGTTGCTCATCGCTCGAGACTCCTTCGGGTAGTGAGCACCGACCATTCCACGTCTTCTGGCTTGGAAATCACCGAGCGGACGAGCACGAGCCCTGGGTTGCAGGAGTTGAACTGAGGCACCGTGAGCACCAAACCTTGCAAAAGACATCCGCAGTATAGCACACTGCACGGGCGAGTCAAGCGCTGATTCAAGGGAATTGGCGTGATTCGTCGAGCAATTGTCGAAACGGCGACATCCGGGTAGTGGGCCGTGCCGTTCGGGGCGTTGGCGTTGCGACATCGCAGGGGGCCAACGCGTGAGGGCGTCGGGCCTGCGCGGCCGGGGACGATACCGGGCGCGCAGGAGAGCCCAAGGCCGTTCAGTGCTCCCAGGGCTTGTAATCGAGCGACTGATGGCGGAAGTAGGTATTGTACAGCTCGGCATAATGGCCGCCCTGACGCAGCAGGCTGGCGTGATTCCCCTCCTCGATCACCTCGCCATGGCGCAGGACGATGATGCGATCGGCATGGCGCACCGTCGACAAGCGATGGGCGATGATGATCGACGTCCGCTGGCGCATCACCACATCGAGGCCTTCCTGGATCTGGGCCTCGGTGAACGGATCGATGCTGGCCGTCGCCTCGTCGAGCAGGAAGATCGCCGGGTTCTGCAACAACACGCGCGCCAATGCGACGAGTTGGCGTTGACCGAGCGACAGTCGCGCGCCGCGCTCGCCGACGTCAGTCGTCAGGCCCTCGGGCAGATCGGCGAGCCATTCTTCGCCCAGGCTGCGTGCCGCGGCGGCGACATCATCATCGCTGGCATCGGGCCGGCCGTAGCGAATATTCTCGGCGACGCTGCCCGAGAACAGGAACGGCACCTGGGGCACCAGGCCGAGGGTACGGCGATAGGCACCGAGCTCGAGCTCACGCACATCGCGGCCATCGATGGTGATGCGACCACCCTGAAACTCGTAGAAGCGCGTGAGCAGGCGCATCAGGCTCGACTTGCCGGCGCCGGTATGGCCGACGATCGCCAGGGTCTGGCCGGCAGGAATGCGCAGATCGAAGTCACGCAGCACCCACGTCGCACCCGTCGGCAGCGTGGGCGGCGTCGTACCGGCGAAGCGTGGCGTCGTGCGGTCGTAGGTAAACCAGACACGCTCGAACGCGAGCTCGCCGTGCACCACCCCCACCGGCTCGGCGGCCGTCTGTACCACGCGTGGCTCGGCATCGATCAGGGCGAACACCCGCTCGCTGGCCGACAGACCCTGCTGGAACTGGCTCCAGAACGAGGCGACGCTGGTGAGGGGGAACAGGAAGATCGCCAGGCTCTGCACGAACAGATACCAGTCGCCGACGTTCACGCTGCCGTCGATGACGCTCAGGCCGCCGACATAGATCACCAGCGCGGCAGCGAGGCCCGACACCGTGTTGAGGAACGGAAACAGGCTGCCGAACACCAGTGCCTGGCGCAGGCGCACCTGAAACGCCAGCTGATTGGTCGCGTGGAAGTCGGCGTAGATCGCCGCCTCGCGGCGGAAGCTCTTCGCCACGGCGATGCCGCTGATCGTCTCCTGGATTGATGCGTTGACCGACGCCAGGGCACGTTGGGCGCGCTGCGTCGTGCGGCGTGCCGCGCGCCGGAACACGAGCGCCGTGAGGATGACCACCGGTGCGACCGCCAGCACCACCGA
>CAIQIY010000074.1 GCA_903871975.1 uncultured Chloroflexota bacterium
GCACGCTGCAGGGGTTTGCATTGACCGATGAGGATGTGTGGCAGACGGTGTGCCATCTCGATGCCCTCGGCGTGGGCGTCGTCGAACTGCCGGCCTGGCCAGCGAATCCGTATGGCCAGCAAGCCAATCGACGACTGCTGGAACGCGCGGCGGCGTCCCGCCTGCGGCCTGCGTTCGCGGCACATGCGCGCTGCCATCCCGATGATCTGGCCGCCGCCCGAGCCGCCGGCTTCCGGCGCCTGCACCTGTATATCGGCACCAGCCCGATCAAACAGGCGACCACGCGGCGCACCATCGGCGAACTGGCCCACCAGGCCGGCGCATCGATCGTCGCGGCGCGCGCCGCCGGCTTCACCACCGTGCGCATCAGCACCGAGGATGCCTTTCGTACCACGCTGGATGACTACCGGGCATTCTATGCGGCGCTCCAGCACCACCTCGCCCTGGCCGACACGACCGTCGATGGGATCGGCATCCCGGATACCGTCGGCGTCGCCACGATCGGCGAGCTCGGCCAACGCATCGCCGTCCTGCGCGAACTCGGCATCACATTCGCGTTCCTCGAGTGCCACATCCACAACGACATCGGCAATGCCGACCGGATGTACATCGATACGCTGCTGCTGGCACAACGCCTGGGCATCCGCATGGTGCCAGACCTCGCGATCCTGGGCATCGGCGAGCGCAACGGCACGATCGGACTCAGCTCGTTGCTCGAGGCGATCTATCGTCGCCTGATCGCGCTGTACCCGGCACGCATGCCCGAGATCCGCTCGGCGATGCGCACCACGCTGGGCACGCTGGACGACGGCGCGCTCTTCGTCAATCGCTACCGCGACATGGACGCGGGCTTCTACCGTATTCTGGCACGTACCGGCTTCGTCTTCGACCGTAGCCCGTTCTCGGCCAACACCGAAGTCGATGGCAGTGGTGTGCATGCCGACACAACGATGCGGGCCCACCGTCTGGCGCTCGCCCATGGACACCATGGCCAGGCGGCGATCGATGCCGGCAATCGGGCGTATGCCGGCGCGCTGCCGCCCTACGACATGCCGCTGCGCGTGCCGGCACTCGCCTGTGCCGGGTGCGGCAAGAGCAACGTGCGCTACTGGCGCGAACGGCTGGGCTGGAGACCACGCGATGCAGACGCAGTCCGCGCGGCACTCGCGTGGTCGCCGGAGGCACCGTTCCTTGCGTTGGAGCGCACCTTCGACGACGAGGTACGCGACGATATCGTCGCGCGCCTGATTCGCCTGACTGCCGCACGCGACCATGGCATCAGCCATGCCCGGGCGCTGGAGCTGTTGGCACTGTGTTACCATCGTGATCCGGTGTCGGTGGATGTGGAGCATGGACGATGATGTTCGAGCTGCTGGGGCGGAGCATGCTCATTGGCCTGGCAATCGCCGCACCAGTCGGGCCGATCGGCCTGCTGGTGATCCGGCGCACACTGGAGCAGGGCCGGCGCGCGGGGCTGGCCGCCGGCCTGGGTGCGGCGCTGGCCGATGCGCTGTACGGCACCATCGGCGTGTTTGGCCTCGGCTCGCTGGCATCGATGCTCGCCGGCCAGGCGCGCTGGCTGCAACTGCTCGGCGGGCTGGCGCTGGTGCTGATCGGCGCGCACAGCCTGCGCACACCACCCGCCACGGCGCCATCGGCTGCGCCAGCCGCGCTGCTCGGCACCATGCTCACCACCTTCGGCCTGACGCTGACCAATCCACTGACGATCGCGTCGTTCGCTGCAATGTTCGCCGCCATCGATCCGCAGGCCGCCGCTGCGCCTGGCAGCGCGCTGACGCTGGTCGGCGGCGTGTGGGCCGGCTCGGCGTTGTGGTGGCTCGGCCTCACCACCATCGTCGCGCGGCTGCGTCGCGCGCTTGCACCAACCATGCTGCGCCCAATCGGCTGGTTGGCCGGTGCGGCATTGATCATGCTCGGCGTGATCGGCATCGCCACCGGCTGGCACTAGCCCGGGGCATCTGGCAGGTACGCGTCGCGCCGGCGGTAGAATGATGACCATCAACCGGGGTGTGGTGAAAGCAGAAGGAGCATGGTATGGCGATTCGCGAGGCGATCATCGACATCACGCGCCGCAGCGATCTATCGCGCGAACGTGCGGCGGCGGTCATGGAAGAGATGATGACCGGCGTGGCGACGCCCGGGCAGATCGGTGCGTTTCTCACAGCACTGGCACTCAAGGGCGAGACCGAGGACGAACTGGCCGGGCTGGCCGAGGTGATGCGGGCGCATGCGGTGCCAGTCGATGCCCCGGCACCATTGCTCGATACCTGCGGCACTGGCGGGGATCACTCGGGGACCTTCAATATCTCGACGGCTGCGGCCTTTGTGGCGGCCGGCGCGGGTGCCCGCGTGGCCAAACACGGCAACCGCGCGATGTCGAGCGTGTGCGGCTCGGCCGATGTCCTCGAAGGGCTGGGTGTGCGCATCGATCTGGATGCGGCCGGCGTCGCGCGGTGTCTGGCCGGCACAGGCATCGGGTTCATGCTGGCGCCGCGCTTCCATCCGGCGCTGCGCTTCGCTGGCCCGGTGCGCCGCGAGATCGGCATCCGCACCGCGTTCAATCTGCTCGGCCCGCTGTGCAATCCGGCACGTGCCCAGCATCAGGTGATCGGCGTACCACAGGCCGCGCTGGTGCCGGTGATCGCGCGAACGCTCGCACGCCTCGAGGCACAGCATGCACTGGTGGTCCATGGGCATGGTGGCATGGACGAATTGACGCTCAGCGATGACAATACGGTGCTCGAGGTGGTGCGCGGCCAGGAGCCGATCCCGCTGCACGTGGATCTCGCGGCGCTGGGCTTGCACCACGCCGGCATCGCGGCACTCCGTGGTGGCGACGTGGCGACCAATGTGGCGATTGTGCGCGATATCCTGGCAGGCCACGAGACCGGGCCACGCCGCGATGTCGTGGTGCTCAATGCTGCGGCGGCGTTGCTCGCCGCCGACATCGCCGGCGATCTGGCACATGGCGTCTCGCTGGCACACCACAGCATCAGCAGCGGCGCAGCCGCCGAGTGCCTGGCCCGACTGGTGGAGCTCAGCAACGCCTGAGCCGGCACTGACCTGTGTCGCTACCAGACCGGGCCGCGCGACACCGCATGGACACTGCTCGTTGGCCGGGAGGTCACCAGATATCGTGCCTCCCGGCCACAGCCGACTACGCCAGCCCGTACTGCTGTCGCACCAACGCGCCGAGGCCGATGGCGTCGAGCCGCGTCAGCGGCGCCAGCAGTGTGACGGTGACGACGCCGGGGTGGCGCCCGATCTCGACCGCACCGGTGATCGTCACCCGGTTCATCACCTCGTCGAGGCTCATGCCCAGCACCGAGGCGGCGCGCTGCAAGCCATTGTCGGTAGCCGCATTGAGGTTGGCGCCGCTGCCGACGAAGCTGATCGGCGCCGACACTTCGAGCTCGGCGACGCCCCATTGCGCCGCCAGACGTTCGGCGGCGGCACGCTCGGCAGCATCGAGTGGTCGCGCCAGCGGGGGCAGATCATCGGGACGCAGCAGCAGGATCGGCCCGTCGTTGCCGAGCCCCTTCAGCAGATCGACGCGCAGCGTGACGCGCCCGGCGACATCGGTGGTGTGGCCGGCAATCTCGCCGTCGCCCTGCATCGCATGCATATCGCCGACATAGACACCGCCACCTGCCACCTTCACCGGGCAGATCAGGATTGCACCGGCGCGCACCGCGTCGATATCCATGTGGCCGTCGGTGCGGTGCGCCAGATCTTCGGCGCGTAGGCCGTACGCATGTGGGGCACCCACCAGAAACTGGCCGAAATCGCCGGCATTGTGCGAATCCGGCATGTCGATCGCCGGCGTCGTGCCGATGTTGCCGATGAACGGCCGCATGCGCGCCGCGACGCGCACCAGGTCCGCCGGCGCAAACGTGAGGATCGAATACTGCTCCGACTGCGCCGGCAGCGCAATGATCCGCCGGGCGTCGGCCGCCGCACGATCCGCACCGGCACGCTCCAGCGTCACCGCGACGCCCGCTGCCTGGTCGAACGCGATGGTATAGCCGTGTGGCATGCTGAACGACGACGCCGAGGCACCACATGCGACACAGCGGATGGCGTCGGGACCGGTGCCGCGCACCTCCGTCGCAGGCCACGGCGTGCCACAGCCGGGGCAGCGATGTGCAACATACGGATCCCCGGTGCAGGCAGTCGCAATCGTTCCCGCAGTGCCCGATGCCGTCGCCAGCGACGTCACTTCGACAGATTCGATGTGCAGCACGACCGCGTCGCCGACCTCGGCGCCGGCGATCGCAACCGGTGCAGTCACCTCGTGGCCGCCGCGGAAGTGCGGCGTGATCATCGGCCCCCAGCATCCCGGTGCCGTCTCGAGTTGGATGATGGCACCAGGCGCGACCGGACCAACCATTGGCTGGCTTGGGCCGACTTGGCCGCGGGTGTAGTGAGCGACTTCGATGCGATCGTGTGATGTCATGTGCCCCTCCAGCAACGTCAGTGTCTCATGCCGCACCGCCGCACTGCGGCTGCTACGAGGCGTCTCCCGGGCGCAGGCCGCGCGCCTCGAGCAGGCTGCCCAGCTTCTGCAGCCCCAATCGAACTCGCGTCTTGATCGTGCCGAGCGGGCGGTTCAGCCGCGTCGCGATCTCTTGGTGCGACCAGCCACTGAAGTACGCCAGTTCGACCGCCTGTCGTTGCGCACTCGGCAAATGCTCGAGGGCGTCCTGGATGGTGCGCCGCCGCTCGGCTGCCCATACCGCGTCGGGAACATCGATGCGCTCGTCGGCGAGTTGCAGGATGACGGAATGCTCGGGATCATCATAGACTGGCACCGGGCGGGCGCGCATGCGACGCAGCTCGTCGATGCACAGGTTGTGCGCGATGCCGAATAACCATTGGGTCACGCGGCCACGCTCGGCGTCGAAACTGCCGCTGCGCCGCCAGACGCGCCAGAAGACTTCCTGGACGACTTCCTCGGCGAGTTCGCGCTGCTGCAGGATGCGCATTGCCATGCGGAAGACCGTGGCCGAGTATCGATCATACAATGCTTCGAGTGCCCGGCTGTCGCCATGCGCGATCGCGCTGATCAGCTGCGCATCCTCGTGGGAATCGATGGCAAGGTGCTCGCTCTCTGGCTCGACCTCGATGGGTGCGCGCTCAGCACTTGCTGCGCGCATGGACAGAGACATCATGGAACCCGTCTCCTCTTGCTCCGACGCTCGCCGTTCTCCTGCCTTCGAGCCTGAGTATACCGTCGGTGCACAACTTTGTCAACACTTTGAACAGCCTATGCACGGGATTATGCCACGCCATGACCAACCACAGACACGGAGACGGCGCGGCGGACGGCGATCGGTGCTACAATGGCCATTGTAGCGCAGCCAGGTTGTGCCGGATGCGTCGGCGCGGCGCCGGATGGTGAAGAGTTGATGAGAGGCGAGTCGCGGTCGGGCAGCGGGAGCTGGCGCGCGCGCATCCCGTGGGAGTTCTGGCTGATCCTGGCGCTGGCGCTGGCCGTGCGACTGATGCTGCTCGGGCGGTTGCCGCGCGACGGCTGGATCTCGGACGAAGGCGAATACTACTCGGCGGCCGTGTGGCTGGCCGAGGGGCGCGGCATAGCGTGGTACCTGCACTATCTGTGGACGCGGGTGCCGCTGTACCCGATGGTGCTCGCCGCGCACGTGTGGTTGTTCGACGCAGATCTGGCGGCGATCAGCATCAGCCAGTCGCTGCTGGGTGTCCTGAACGTGGCGCTCACGTACGGCATCGCCTGGCGCACCGTCGCATCGCGGCAGCGACTGGTCGCCGGCGTAGCAGCCGGGTTGAGCGCAGCCTACTGGCCGCTGATCATCTATGCACAGCTCTTGTTGTCGGAGACACTCTTCCTGACGCTGGTGTTGAGTGCGGTATGGCTGGTGAGCCACAGCGTGCCGGGCCGCCGCGGCTGGCTGGCACTGGTGTTCGCCGGCGGGCTCCTGGGGCTGGCGACGCTGACACGCTCGCTGGCGGCCGGCTGGGTGCCGCTGGTTGCGATATGGCTGTGGTGGCATGCGGGCTGGTCGTGGCGGGGCGCGATGCGTGGCCTGGTATTGCTGGCGAGCTGTGGCGCACTGATCCTTCCCTGGAGCATCATCGCCAGCCGCGCATATGGCGGCGTGGTCGTACTCGACACCAGCGGGGCATTCAACCTGTTGCTCGGTGCCTGGACAGCGCACGATGGGGTGCGGCGCGACGCACCGACGCGCGATTTCGTCCTCGGGCTGTTCGATCCGGCGGTGCGTCCGGCGGCGACCTGTGCACCATACCCCGGGCCACTGCCGAACCAGGCGGCGCGCCAGGCCGCGATGAGCGCCGAGGCATGGTGTCTCATCCGCGACGACCCGACGGCATTTGTCGCCAAGAGCGGCGGCGAGCTGGTGGATCTGTTCCGTATCAACTACACCGGTGCCGAGCGCCTGACCAACGGGTTCACCACCGGGCGGCTACCGCCGTGGTTCGTCGTGGCGACGTTCGTCTTCGACGATGTGTTGTATGCGCTGATCGCCGTA
>CAIQIY010000075.1 GCA_903871975.1 uncultured Chloroflexota bacterium
CACTGATCGAGTCGACCATGCGATCGATGGCGTTTGAGCCACCGCCACCGATGCCCACGACCTTGATGCGTGCAAATCCGTCGTGAAGCTGGCCATGCGACTGATAGTCCGACATCACTTCCTCCATCGTAGACGCGGTGCGCGAGCGTTGTGCATCTGATCGTTCGATAGTCCGTGCTGCACCCTGGCGGTACGAATTCGTCACGTATGCTGTGCCATTGTACTACAAAAGGCAAGAGGGCGGCGCACCACTCCGGCGTCAATTCCGGGCGATCGTGCGCGCGCCGCCGGCATTCGCCCCGGGCGGCGGCACCGCGGCGATGCTACGTCTGCGCACAGCGCTCGCGCAGGAACGCGGGGATGTCCAGCAACTCGGCGTCGTTCGGATCGGCTGGCGCCCGGGGGCGATACGTGCGTTCCGGTCCCCTGGCCTCACGGGCCCGTCTGGCGCGGCGGCACCGGCACGCTGCGGATGTTGTCGAAGCCGGTCGCGATCAACGTGATCTTGACCTATCCCTGTGACAGTTCCGGATCGATGGTGTGATTCCAGATGATGGTGGCGTCGGGCGAGACCATGGCGCTCAGCTCATTCGCCAGCTCGTCGAGCTCCATCAGGGTGACATCCTCGCCGCCGGTGACATTCAGCAGGACACCGCGCGCCCCGTCGATCGAGACTTCGAGCAGTGGCGACGAGAGCGCCGCGTTCAGCGCGTCGAGCATGCGGTTGTCGCCCTGGCCAACGCCGATCGCCACCAATGCCGAGCCGGCACTCGCCATCACCGACGTGATGTCGGCGAAGTCGGCGTTCACGATGCCCGGCTTCGTCACCAGGTCGGCGATTTCCTGAATGGCCTGTTGCAGCACGTTGTCGGCCATCTGAAACGCCTGAACCATCGTGATGATGCTGTTGTCCATGGCGAGCAGCCGTGCACTGGGGATGACGATCAGCGAATCGACCATCGGGCGCAGCTGCTCGATGCCTTGCTCGGCGACACGCATCCGATGCTCGCCCTCGAACGGGAATGGCTTGGTGACGACGCCGACCGTCAGGGCGCCCATGCCCCGGGCGATGCCCGCGATCACCGGAGCAGCCCCGGTGCCGGTGCCGGCACCCATGCCGGCGACGATGAAGACCATGTCGGCGCCGCGCAACACCGCCTGCAGCTCCTCGTACGCCTCGTCGGCCGCCTCCCGGCCGACGACCGGATGGCCGCCCGAGCTCTGGCCCTTGGTCAGCCGCGCACCAATTCGGATTCGCGTCGGCACCACCGAGCGGCTCAGCGCCTGTTCGTCGGTGTTGACGGTGATCAGTTCGACACCACTGATCGAGTCGACCATGCGATCGATGACGTTTGAGCCACCGCTGCCGACGCCTACGATCTTGACGCATGCAACTGCGTCGTGAAGCTGGCCATGCGACTGATGATCCGACATCACTTCCTCCATCGCCGACGCGGCGCACGAGCGTTGCATCCGACAGGCCGTGCCGCACCCGGGCGGTACGAATGCGTCACGTATGCTGTGCCAGTGCACTACAAGAAGCAAGAGGGCGGCACAGCCGTCGGCCGATGTATCCCGGACGCGCGCAGCCGGGGGGGGCCGACGAAGCTACGACCAGAGTTCGCGGACGAACCTGAACAGCCGCCGCACCCAGGATTCGTGCATCGCCTGCCGGTCGTCGTCGCCCAACCCACCATGGTGGCTGCCCCAGCGAATCAACCCGATCGCCGTCGCAAACTCGGGACGATCGACCAGATCGTCGAGGCCGGTCAGGCCGCGTGGTGTCCCGATGCGCACCGGGATGCCGACATGATCGCGCATCAACTCATCGAAGCGCGGCAACTGTGCCGCACCACCACTCAAGACGATACCGGCGGGCAGCATGCCTTCGTAACCGCTGTGCCGAATTTCCTGCAGGATCAGCTGGATGAGCTCGGCGGCGCGCGCGTGCAGCACTTCGTTCAGCAACGTTCGACTGACCAACTGCTCCTCGCCGGGCACAAAGCTCTCGGCGCTGATGATGTCGGCTTCCTCGTCATCACACGGCTCGGCGATGGCGCTGCCATAGTTCAGCTTGAGCCATTCCGCCGTGCGATACGGCAATTGCATCACGAGGACGATGTCGTTGGTGAAATGGCCACCACCGACGGGCAGCACACAGCTGTGCCACAACCGGCCCTTGGCAAAGATGGCGATGTCGGTCGTGCCGCCGCCGATGTCGACCAGCACGACGCCCTGTTCGCGATCGTCATCGCTGAGCACCGCCCACGAGGCAGCATACGACTGGATCGTCACCTCATTGATCTCGGCGCCACTCCGTTGCACGCTGCGGATCAGGTTCTCGAGCAGCATTCTGTCGGCGACGACGATATGCGCCTCGACTTCGAGGCGATAGCCGAACATGCCCGTCGGGTCGCGGATGTCTTCGTTGCCATCGACGACGTAGGTTCGTGGTTCAAGGAAGACGATCTCGCGCTGCATCGGAATGGTGATCGACCGGGCAGCTTCGGTGGCACGCGTGATGTCGTTGGCAGTGATTTCGCGATCGGGGCCGGCGACGGCGACAGCGGCGCGGCTGTTGAGCGAGGTGAGGTAACGACCAGTGGCAGCTACGTAGACTGCGGTGATCCGATAGCCGGAGAGCCGCTCGGCGCGTTCGATGCTGGATGCGATCGCGCTGATCGTATCGTCGATGTTGACGACCACGCCACGCTCGACGCCCTTCGATGGCGTGAGCCCGAGGCCGAGCACGCTGATCTCGTCGGTGTCGTCATCGACCTGTGCGACGACGGTACAGATCTTGGTGGTGCCGACATCGATGGCTACGACGGTGCGATGCGCCATGCAGTTCTTTCCTCCCGGCCCAGGACATCCACACGAAGGATGGGTGTGCCGTACAACCCTGCGCCAGGATTCACGGTCGCGTTGGCCCATCCGTACGATAGTATGGTGCCTCGGGCCGAACATCAAGCGAGGTGTAGGCGATCTGCTCGTCGTGGAGCCAGCGAATGACGGCGATCTTCTCGTCGAGCCGACTGTCGTCGCCGATGACAATGCGTTGTTGCGCCAGAGTCGTCACGACGACTCCATCGATCGGATGCCACGTGATCGTCGCGATCGACACGCCACGCTCGTCGCTGAGCCGTAGCGCCAGTTCGCGACACAGATTCAGCACAGATACATCGATCCGCGTGCCCGGCTCGATCGGCTGCCCGCTCAAGTCCTGGACGGCGAGCACATCCGCGGCGTCGTCGCCGGCGGCTGGTCGCCCGAGGACCAGCCCGGTGGCATCGACCAGGAACGCCTGGCCACCGGCGACCCAGCGGATGTCGGGGCGACGCTCGGTGATCACGATGTCGAGGCGATCCGGCAGGTAGGCGTGCACGCTCACACCCTCCACATAGTGGTTGGCAGCCAGCACTGCGGCGATCCGCACGGTATCGACCGCCCAGATCATGCGTTCGGCGGCACCACTCAAGGCGATGACTTCGGCGGGCTTGAGCATCTGTACCCCGGTCACGCGAATGTCACGGACGCGAAACTGCGGCGCCGTCGCCACATAGGTTGCCGCCGCGAGCGCCGCCACGAGCACCAGGCCACTCACGATCCGCCCGGTCGCGAGTGCCTCGCTGAACACGCGCCAAGCGCCTGGCCGGGCGGCGGTGCGCCGCGGCCTGCGTCGCGTGGTGGTGCGTATTCGGCTGTGGCTGCTGCCCGGCTCGCGGCGCTGCATGAAGCTACCCCCGCTGATGGCGCTCGAGCGCCAGTGCGATGAGCTCGTCGACCAGTGCCGTATAGCTCAGGCCACTGGCCTGCCACATCTTTGCATACATGCTCACGCTGGTGAATCCGGGCATGGTGTTGATCTCGTTGAGCCACACCGCTCCGCTGCTACGATCGAGCAGAAAATCGACCCGCGCCAGCCCGGCACCATCGATCGCCGCGAATGCCCGGATCGCCAGCTGTGCCACCTCGGCAGCAGTCGCCGCGGGAATGTCGGCGGGAATCACGATCTGTGACGCTCCACTCAGATACTTCGCGTCATAATCATACCACTCGTTTGATGGAATGATCTCGCCGGGGACACTGGTGCGCGGCTGGTCGTTGCCGAGCACGCTGATCTCGATCTCGCGGGCGTCGATGCCCTGTTCGACGACGATCCGTCGATCGTGGCTGGCGGCCAGCGTGATGGCTGCGCTGAGCGTGGCACGGTCGACCGCCTTGCTGATGCCGACACTGCTGCCGAGATTGGCCGGCTTGACGAACAGCGGGTACGGCAACGCTGCCTCGAGCTGGGCGATGATCGCGGCCGGGCGAGCATGCCAGTCGCTGCGGCGCAGCAGCTGCCACGGCACGATCGGCAGGCCGGCATGGGCAAACGCCGCCTTCATCAGGCCCTTGTCCATGCCGACGGCCGATGCAGCGACGCCACAGCCGACATATGGCACGCCGGCGAGCTGCAGCAAGCCCTGGATGCTGCCATCCTCGCCGTTGGGCCCATGGAGCACCGGGAACACGACATCGAACTGCCGCGCGGCATGCAACGGAACAATCTCGCGTTGCCGTGCGATGAGCGTGGTGTCGTGCGACCGCGCCGCACCCGCCGGCAACCGCTGCTGGTCGGCAGCCGCCAGCAGCGCCGCGAGGGGATCATCGCCGGTGATCCACTGGCCGGCGCGGGTGATGCCGATCGGCACGACATCGTAGCGCGCGGGATCGAGCGCAGCGAGCACCGACTGAGCCGACAGCAGCGAGACCTCGTGCTCGCCGGATTGCCCGCCGAGCAGGACGGCGACGCGAATCTTGGCAGTCATAGGAGCTGAACCTCCAGTTCGAGCGTGATGCCGCAGTGGCTGAGCACGCGCTCGCGTGCCTGGTCGATGAGACGAAGGACATCATCGCTCGATGCCTGTCCGAGATTGATGATGTAGTTGGCATGGAGTGGTGCGATCATCGCCTGCCCGCTGCGGGCGCCCTTGAGCCCGACGGCCTCGATCAGGCGGCCGGCGCTCTCGCCGGGTGGGTTCTTGAACACACTGCCGCACGATGCGCCCCATGGAGTTCGGCTGCGCCGCAGGCTGGCGGTGAGTTCCATCCGCGCAGCGAGCTCGAGTGGGTCGCCGCGTTGCAGGCGGACGGCGGCGTTGATGATGACGGGCCGTGGTGCATCGCCGGCGTGGCGTTTCAGCACGCTGGTGCGATAGCCGTAAGCCAGGCGTTCGACGCCCCAGCGCTCGGTGCCGGCGCCAACGAGCACCGTGGCGTATTCCAGGGTCCCCGCAATATCACCGCCATAGCAGCCGGCGTTGCCGTAGACTGCGCCGCCGATCGTGCCGGGCAACCCCTCGGCCCATTCGAGGCCAGCCCAGCCCAGCCGGGCCAGTCGTCGGGCGGTGCCGGCCATCGGGGCACCGGCGCCGATGCGCGCCAGGCCGGTATCGCCATACGGCTCAATGTCGCAGTGGCGGTCACGATAGCGGATGACAGCGCCATCCCAGCCATGATCGGGCACGAGCAGATTGCTGCCGCCACCCAGGACGAACCAGCGCAGCCCGAGTGCATCGGCTTGTGCGATCGCGAGCTGCAGCGTGGTGGGTTCGTGCACGACGGTGAAGCGCCGCGCCGGCCCGCCGATGCGCCAGGACGTGAATGGTGCCAGCGGCTCGTGGGTGTGCCAGGTGATCGTCGGCGGCTCGGTCATGGCTGGCCTCGCTGACGCAGGATCGCCTCGCCGATCGTCCAGCCGTCGCCGGCGCCCATGGTGAGCAGCACGTCTCCCGGTGCGAGCGCTGCGGCGATCAGGGCGGTCGCTTCGGCGACGGTGCCGGCCAGGTGTGCCCGGCGATGGCCGAGCCGGTGCACCAGGTCGGCGGCGCTGACGGCACCATCGTCGTGCTCGCGCGCGGCATAGATCGCCCCGACGTACACCACATCGGCCTCATCGGCGGCACCGGCCCATTGGTCGAGCAGCGCCCGTGTGCGCGAGAACGTGTGTGGCTGGATGTAGGCGACGATGCGCCGCCCTGGGCAGCGCGCCCGCGCGGCAGCCAGCGTGGCGCGCACCTCGGCCGGATGGTGGGCGTAGTCGTCGATCACCAGCACACCGCCGGCGGTGCCGCGATGGTCGAAGCGCCGCCGCGCCCCGGCAAAGCTGGCGAGCACGGCATCAATCGCGGCCCGCGGGGCGCCGAGCACCGTAGCTGCCGCCATCGCACACAAGGCATTGCGCACATGGTGCAGCCCGGCCAGCTGCGTCGTCACGCTGCCGGCGTGGCGCGTGGCGAGCAACCGGCGATCATGGCGCCACACGTCGAAGTGGGTCACATCGCCGGCATGGCGCACCCCCGAGGCCGCCCAGTCGAGCGGCGCACGGCGGCACGACACCGGATCACGGGCGAGCCATTCGTCGATGCCGACGAGGAGCGTCGCCGGGTCGTGTGCCAGCGCTGCAGCGCCCGGATCATCGCCGCAGACGATCAGCCGGTTGGCGGGCGTCGCCGCGGCGAAGCGCGCAAACGCCGCAGCGTAGTCGGCCTGGTCCGGATAGATATCGACATGATCCCACTCGACCGTCGTGACGACGGCGACATCGGGCGTGAGCGCCAAAAACGCCCGATCGTACTCGTCGGCCTCGAGCACCA
>CAIQIY010000076.1 GCA_903871975.1 uncultured Chloroflexota bacterium
CACGGTGCACTCTGGGTCGCCGACACCGGCAACCACCGGGTCGTGCGCTACGATCACGCCGCGCAGCGCACGACAGCCGCCGTACCCGACGGAGTGGTTGGCCAGCCCAACATCATGAGCATCGCGCCGGGATGCAGCGCCGGGCACCTGCATGCGCCGCGCGACGTCGCCATTGATGTCGACGGGACGGTGTGGATCGCCGATACCGAGAATCACCGAGTGTTGGGGTTCGGCCACACGGCAGCGCACCATGGTGGTGCGCGTGCCGACGTCGTGCTCGGTCAGCAGTCGTTCAGCGCCCGTCGCAGCGGCAACTCCGCCACCACGCTGCAATCACCAGCCGGCATCTGCCTTGAGCGCGACGGCACCTTGTGGATCGTCGATCGCGGCAATCGGCGTCTGGTGCGCCACGATGACGCGCGCGGCAGTCGCGATGGGCACGCGGACGGCGCGATCGGCACAGCTCGCGAGGGCGAAGCCGCCGAGACCCCCGAAGGGCCATGCAGCATCGACGAGTTCGGTCGGTTGTGGCTGATCACTGCTGATGGCGCCCTGGGCTGGTGGCATCACGCCGCGCTCCGCACGAGTGACGCCACCATCGACGGCCGTTTCGCGTCGTCAGGCAGGCTGACCGGGATCGCATGCGGCGCCAACGCAATCTGGCTGGTCGACGCGGGGGCCGGCACCATTCTGCGTGTGCCGCTCCCATAACCACACGCCGCCACACTCTGGTGAACGGCGAGCGCGCTCAGCGATCGCGCTCGGTGACGAACTGTGCCAACTCGGTGAGGCCACGAAGCGCTGGCGACGGTGCGATTCCGTCGAGATGCGCCAGCGCCCGTGCCAGGCAGCGCTGTGCCTCATAGAGCGCCGCGCGCGTACCACCCGCCTCGATCACCGCCGCAATCAGCGGTGCGACATGCAGCGGATCCGGCCGAACACCGGCACGCAACCGATCGAAGCGCGGGTCCTGCGATGTCGCCGCGATGATCAGCGGTAGGGTCAGCGTGCCCTCGCGCAGGTCGTTCCCCGCCGGCTTGCCCAGCGTCGCCTCGTCAGCCGTGTAATCCAGCACATCGTCGACGATCTGGAACGCCAGCCCGAGGTCGTAGCCGAACCGACCGAGCGCCTCGGTCTGTGCGGCTGTGCCGCCCCCGACCGCCATGCCGGCGCGGCACGCCGCCGCGAACAGCACGGCAGTCTTGGCGCCGATCTTGCGCAGATACTGCTCGCGCGCCACGGCAAACGGTGTCAGCTGTGTCACCGGATGCAGCTCGCCATCGACCATCGTGTGCGCCGCATTGGCGTAAAACTGGATGATGCGCGTGTCGGGCTCGGCTGCAAGCTCGCGGGCCGCCACGCCGAACAGAAAATTGCCCAGCATCAGTGCGGCGTCGTCGCCCCAGCGCGCATGCACGGTGACGTGCCCGCGCCGCTGTAGCGCGTGGTCGACCAGGTCGTCGTGGACCAACGAGGCGGCGTGCAGCAACTCGACGGCGACCGCCGCATGCGCTGCCCGCTCGTGGTCGTACTGCCCGAGCCGGGCAGCCAGAACGACGAGTGCAGCGCGCAGCCGCTTGCCACCGGCCGACAGGATGTGTGCCGCGGCAGCGTCGATCGCTGCGGCGCGCGATGCGCCACGCTCGCGGAGCCGCTGCTCGATGTCGTGCAGTGCCTCGCCGATGCCGGCACGCCCGAAGATGCCGCTGAGCCCGGCGACAGGCATGGCGGCCGAGTGCCCGGGCGCGATGATCCGCAACGCTGGTGACACGTCGAGCTGCTCCTGAACCATGCTTGTCACGTCGCTCTCCTCTCGTGGCTGCAGTCGTCATGCCACGCTGGTCGTGAAGCCTTGCACAAGCATCATACCCACCCACACGCTGGTTGTCAACCGATAGCCGCGCCAGATGCACAGCTTTTGCACTATCTCATCGTCCTATCATCCGGGCCGAGCCTAGATCGCGCGTTGATTCTCGCGTGCCACCTCGAGGCGACCGAGGTGGCACGCCTCGGAGAGGCTCACAAGATAGGGAGATGCTGCGCCATACTCGATGACGCTGATGCTCGCATTGGTGACCCAGATACGATTGATGCGGTCCATATCCATCCCGAGGGCATCGGCGACGAGAATCTTGACGACCACATCGTGGGTCGAGAGCAGCACAATCGCATCATGATGACGGCGCTGGAGCGCCTCCTTGCAATCCAGGACGCGCTTGAGAATATTGCTGAAGCTCTCGCCATTGGGCATTTGCGCGCGGGTCGGATGATCGCGCCATTCGGCGAGGCCAGCAGGAAAGCGCTGCTGAACGTCTTCGAGCGACAGCCCTTGCCAGTCCCCGTGATGGATCTCCATCAACGCGGGTTCGTCGATGAACGGCACCTCGGGGTGATGGCGGGCGACCGCGGCGCCGGTGAGGCGTGCGCGTGCCAGCGGGCTGGTGTAGATGCAATCGAACGGTTCATGGCGCAGGCGCTCGGCCAGCGCGTCGGCCTGCGCGAGGCCACGTGGCGACAGCGGTGCATCGGCTTGGCCCTGATAACGGCCGAGGCGATTCCACTCGCTCTCGCCATGGCGGATGATGATCAGACGCATGCGTGCCCCGTCGCGGCGGCGCCGGGCAGAGGCTCATACCGTGCCTGCAGTCGCCGCCGTGCGATTATACCCTATCAAGAGGTGTGCCCCACCCCTTCGTGTCTTCGCGTCTTCGCGTGACTCCACGCCCCTCAGCCCGTGCGCCGCGCGAAGTCGGTCATGAATTCGGCCAAGGCGACACAGCTGGCCTCGGGCAGCGCGTTGTAGAGCGAAGCACGTATGCCACCGACCGAGCGATGGCCCGCGAGGCCGACGAAGCCAGCGGCGGCGGCGGCGGCGAGAAACGCCGGTTCGCGTGGCACATCGGCGAGGCGGAAGGTGACATTCATCCAGGAGCGGCTGGCCGGATCGGCATGGCCCCGGTAGAAGCCGTCGCTCTGGTCGATGGCGGCATAGACGTATGCCGCTTTGCGCTGGTTGCGTTCGGCCAGCGCTGCCAGTCCGCCGGCAGCCTCGATCCAGCGCAACACCAGATCGAGCACATAGATGGCGAAGACCGGTGGCGTGTTGTAGAGCGAGCGTGCCGTGGCGTGGGTGGCATAGCGCAGCATCGTCGGAGCGGTCGTGGCGGCAGTGGCCAGCAGCGCCTCGCTGAGCAGCACCACCGTCACGCCAGCCGGGCCGAGGTTCTTCTGTGCGCCGGCGTAGATCAGGTCGAACTGGTCGATCGGCAGGGGCCGCGCCAGGATGTCGCTGCTCATGTCGGCGACGATCGGCACGCCGGCACGTGCGGGCCACTGGTGCCACTGGGTGCCGTAGATCGTGTTGTTGGATGTCAGGTGCAGATAGGCGGCCTGCGGATCGCGCACCAGCGCATCGACCGCGGGGATGTGACGATACTGCTGCGGGCGGCTGGAGCCGGCGACGCGCACGGTGCCGAGGCGCGCAGCCTCCTCGCAGGCTTTCTCCGACCACAACCCGGTGAGCACATAGTCGGCGCTGGCACCTGCAGGCAGGAAGTTGAGCGGCACCATGGCGAACTGCGTGCTGGCGCCGCCCTGCAGAAACAGCGCGCGCATGTGGCTGGCACCCAGCAACCCGAGCAGGCGACGCTCGGCCTGCTCGACGAGCGCTTCGAACTCGCGTGAACGGTGACTGACTTCGAGGATCGACATGCCGGTGCCGGCGAAGTCGAGGAACTCATCGCGGACCTGTTCGAGCACCGGCAGCGGCAGGACAGCCGGCCCGGCGTTGAAGTTGTGTGGCGTCATCGCGCCTGCTCCTCTGGTGGGCCGACGAACTGCGTCGGTGCTGTGGCGTCGGTGCCGTCGCCCGATCCTACCACACCGTCTGGCATCCGGCTACCGTTCACTCGAGCCGGTCGAACACCTGATGCAACTGGCGCGGCCGGCGCGGCGCGAGTTCGGCGATCCGCTCGTCGGCGGCGCGCAGTCGCTGGCTGAGCACACCGATGATGGCGAGCGACAGCTCGGGGTGGCGCCGCATCAGCGCCAGCAACGGCTCGCGGCGCAACCGCAACAGCCGCGCCGGCTGGATGGCCAGCGCCGTCATCGCGCGTGGCGCATCGTCGAACAGATCGGCCTCGCCGAAGAATCCACCGGCATCGAGGGTCGCGATCCGTGCCGACGAGCCGCGACGCTGCTCTTGCTCGAGGGCGATCCGCCCGGCGACGATGACATACACCGCGCCACCCGGCGTGCCCTGGGCGTAGACCGCCTCGTCGGCGGCGACGGCGAGTTCGTCGCAGGCGCTGCTGAGGATCACGAGCTGCTCGACGGCCATGGAGTGGAAGAACGGCACGTCGCGCAACAGAATCATGCGCTCGATTCCGGAAAGCATGCTGGCCTCCTGCCCGGATGCTGGTCGCGGCTGCGCCGCGGCGTGGAGCTGGCGAACGATGGGATCGGGGTCGCCGGCGCTGGCGTCGACGATGGCGCGCAGCGTGTGCGGCTGGTCGTCGGTGGCGGGCGCCGCCTGCAGCGCGCCGAGCAGGTCGGCCGGGCGGCGGCGCGCCCGTGGCGTGGTTCCATCGGCGGCGGGGATGCTCGCCAGCCGCTGTGCGGCCGTCAGCACCGCCAGCCCACGGATCCACGGCGCGTCGTCGTCGCGCGCCAGGTGCTGCAACGTATCGAGCGGCGTGGCCGACGTGGTGTCCGACGGCTGGAGCGCACGGGCAGTGGCCGGGCTGGTCAGGCTCTCCAGTGCCTCGAGCGCATCGGCCTGGCGATGTGCGTCGGCATCGCCCAGCGCGCGCCGCAGTGCCGCGACGGTCTCGGCACCGTGCTGTGCTGCCAGCAGCGCGAACGCGGTGGTGATGGTCGCCTGGGCGCGCTGCCCGAGTGCATCGGCCAGCAGCATGAGTGCGCTGGTGGCCGGCCAGCGCCGCAGCGCCGCCGCCCGCCCGTGATCACGCTGCGCGATGCGCGCCAGCCGGGCGATCTCGGCTTGCAGGGCGGGGGCTGCCGCGCGCGGCTCGCTGGGTGCCAGCACCAGCAGCGCCACGCGCCGTGCGTGCTCGTCAGCAGCGCCGAGCTGGTCACGCGCCAGCTGCGCGACCACCGGCCCGAGTGCGAGTAGCGCGCGCATCGCGGCCTGGCGCACTACATCGCTCGGATCGCTGGCAGCAGCGAACAGTGTGGTGTGATGCGCCTCGCCGCCCTGGGCACTCAGCGCGACGGCTGCCAATCGCAGGCGCTCGATGGGATCGGCATGGAGGCGCGGGATCTGTGCCAGCACCTGTGCGCGTGCCGCCGGATCGTGGATGCCGCGTGCCAGCGCATCTTCCAGCGCGATGGCTGCGGCGATCCGCACCATCTCGTGTGGATCGTCCAGTGCGGCGCCGAGCTGTGCCAGCGCCGCATCGTCGCCCAGGTCGTCGAGCAGTGCAATGCCCCGCGCGCGCGTCGCCGCGTCGGGATGCGCCACCAACCGCGCCACCAGCTGACGGGCGGCGCCGTGCGCCAGCGGATCGGTGCTGCGGCCGATGATCTCAGCCGCGCGGGAGACCACGGCGGCATCGGCGTCGTCGAGGCACTGCACTGCCAGCCGCACGAGCGCCGGGTCGTCGTCGGTGCAGGCGCGCGGCAGATACGCCAGTGCCGCCGCACGCACCTCGGGCGCAGCATCGGCCGCAGCACCCAGTGCCGCCGCGCGCATGCCACGTCCGTGGATCCCCGCCAGCAGTGCGCCTTCGAGCACTGCGGCCCGCAGCGCGGGCGCCCGATGCTGGCGCAACGCATCGAGCAGTGCCAACTCGACCTCGCTGCCGCCGGTGTCGCGCAGCAGGCGCACCAGGAAGCGTACCTGCTCGGGGTTGGTGGCGGCCAGCATCCGCTGCCGCACGACCGCCAGCGCTGCCGGATCGGCGATGATCACCTCGGCGTCGGGCGTATGCTCGAGCAGCCCGCTCAGGTCGTCGCGTTGCAGCAGCGCCACCAGCGCCCGTGCGTAGCTGCGGCGCACCTGGAGCGCGATCAGCAGCAACGCCAGCGCCAGCGCCAGGATCACCGGTGGCATCCAGTCGAGCGGCGCCGCGGCCGCCCCGATGCTTGCCCGTAGCGCCAGCACACCGCCGACCAGCGTGCCGACCGGCGCCAGCAGCCCATTGATGAAGCCGCGTGCGCGGGCTTTCATCGTCGGATGCACCGCGTTATAGAGCAGGCTGTCGATGGTGCCGTGGATGGTGAGGCGAAACGCGAGCCGATTGAAGGTCGCCGCGGCGGCGCTCGCCAGCCCGGGGGCGAGCACCAGCCAGGCGCACAGCAACAGATTGCCGCCGGGGAAGATCAGGTTGGCATTGCCCAGCCCGATCCGTGCGATGAGCCGCCCGAGCGCGAAGATCAGGATCGGCAGCATCACCAGGTTGGTGACGGCGTTGAGCAGCGCCAGCAGGTTCGACAGCGCCAGCGTCGGGTTGGCGGTGCCGGCAAAGTGCTGCTGGAGCACCTCGCTGCCGCGGGTGGTGATGAAGACTACCAGCACCGACAGCGTGAGGGTGCCGGCAGCCATCCAGCGCAACAGTGGCGTGTCGGCGACGAAGCGGAACCCCTGGCGCAGGCTCGCCGCGGCTGGCAGCGCGGCGACCGGCGGCGCGGGTGGCGCGGGGCCGGCGAGGCGTGGCATCAGCCGCACCAGCGTGGCGGCGACGATGAATGTGCCGCACCAGATCAGCAGGATGGCCAGCTGGCTGTTGAACGCCGCGTTGAGCACCGGCACCAGAAACCCCGCCGCGATCACGGCGACGCGCGACGCCGAGGCCAGGATCGGCACGATACGCTTGGCCGACTGGGCGTCGTAGAAGCCGCTGACGTAGGTGGCCCAGTGGACATTGAGGATGTCGCCGGCGATCATCAGCATCGGATAGAGCAGCAGATAGGCCCAGACGGCATGCCCGGCGGCCAGCAGTGCGCTGCCACAGGCCGTCAGCACAGCGGCACAGCCGTAGATCCCGATGAGCAACCGATCGGCGGCGACGCGATCGGCGAGCGAGGTGTAGCCGACGCTGATGGCGATCGAGGTCAGCGCGACCAGGATCAGCACCGGCGGCAGCGCACGCGCGCCGAGCGCCGGATCCGTGAGGAAGCCGGCCTCGACGATCGAGCGGCCCCACAGGAAGCCCGCGTTGGCACTCAGCACGATGCCGTAGAGCACCAGAAACCGTGGCCATTCGTCGCGCCGCAGCTCGATCAGCCGGATCACCCGTCGCATCACGCGCCTCTCATGTCAGCGCCTGCAGGCGCGCCGCGAGCACATCGATGGCGTGCTCCCAGGTCCATTCGGCAGCACGGCGGGCGGCCGCGGCGCCCAGCCGCCGGCGCTCGGCGTGGTCGCTGGCGGC
>CAIQIY010000077.1 GCA_903871975.1 uncultured Chloroflexota bacterium
ACCCCGCACCCGGGGGATATCGGCTCGGCCAGAATAGACGCGCAACCCCGGCTTGCTCACGCGCTTCAGCCCGGTAATCACCGGCTGCCGGTCCGGGGTGTACTTCAACCGAATGACGATCGTATCGCGCGGCGTACCAGGCTGTACCTCAAAATCGTGGATGAACCCCTCGCTCTTGAGAATACGCGCAATTGCGATCTTCATCTTGGAAGACGGAATGGGCACCGTCGCGTGCCGCGCCATGCACGCGTTGCGGATGCGCGTCAGCATATCTGCAATCGGATCATTCACGCTCACAGCATTCCTCCATCGATCTCCAGAGGCTACCAGCGAACATCCCGGTGTCACCAGCTCGACTTGGTCACGCCAGGAATCAGTCCGCGGAGTGCATGCTCGCGGAAGCAGATGCGACACATGCCGAACTTCCGCATGTAGGCGCGCGATCGACCACAGACCCGGCAACGATTGTATCCACGCACGGCATACTTCGGCGTGCGCTGCGCTTTGACGATCAGCGATGTCTTCGCCAATGGGGACTCCTTACTGCCTGCTCAGGCTGGTGAACGTGGTGACGTTCCTGGCACTGACTAATCACGGAATGGCATGCCCAGGCGCTTCAGCAATGCATACCCCTGATCGTCATCGCGCGCAGTCGTGACGATGGCGACCTCGAGGCCACGCAGTTTGTCGACCTTGTCGTACTCAATCTCAGGGAACAGGATCTGCTCACGCAGCCCCAGGCTGTAGTTGCCTCGGCCATCGAATGAACGTCGGCTGACACCACGAAAGTCGCGGACACGTGGCAGTGCGATGTTCATCAGACGATCGAGAAAATCATACATGCGCGGACCACGCAACGTGACCATCGCACCAATCGCCATGCCTTCGCGCAACTTGAAGTTCGCGATCGACTTGCGGGCACGCGTGACAACGGGCTTCTGACCGGCGATCAGCGTCAGGTCGCCGACTGCTGCTTCCAGTGCCTTGGCATTCTGGATCGCCTCGCCAAGGCCAATGTTGAGCACCGCCTTGACCAGCCGCGGCGCCTGCATCACTGACTGGTAGCGATGCTCCTGGATCAGCGCCGGCAATACTTCGTCGATATATTTCTGCTGCAGCCGAGGTGCCATATCTTCTCCTCAAGGGCTTGGAGTGCGCCAGGCGCTGCTCCGGCCTTGACCCATCCGGCATTCCCTACGATCGGGATGCTGCCTGATTATGCTGACTCAATGGAAGCGTCGCAGACCTTGCAGTAGCGTACCTTGCGCTGGCGCCCCCGTGAGTCGAGCTCGTCGAGGAAACGCGCACCAGTTCGTACGGCCCTGCCACAGTGCGGGCAGATCAGCATCACGTTCGACGCAGACAGCGGCGCCGCACGCTCGATGATCCCGGCGGGCTTGCCGATGCCGCGCGCCTTGGTGTGACGCTTGATGATGTTGATCCCTTCGACTACCACGCGCCCTGCGTTGGGGTCGACCGAGTTCACCTTGCCGCGCTTCCCGCGGTCTTTCCCTGCGATGATCAGTACCTCATCGCCAGTCTTGACGTGCATCACTTCCTCGCTTGCCATGGCCGCCGATTATGCATCTCGGCAGGCGCATCGGCGCTAGAGTACTTCCGGCGCCAGCGAAATGATCCGCATGAACGCACGCTCGCGCAACTCACGGGCCACCGGCCCGAAGATACGCGTGCCGCGCGGATTGTTTTCCTTGTTGATGATCACTGCGGCATTGTCATCGAACCGGATGTGCGAACCATCCGGGCGGCCATACTCCTTGGCTGTTCGCACGATGACGGCACGCACGACCTCGCCCTTCTTGACCGCGCCACCAGGTGTGGCTTCCTTGACAGAAGCGACGATGATGTCACCAACACGACCATACCTGACGCGTGAGCCGCCCATGACGCGGATACACATGATCTCGCGCGCGCCAGTGTTGTCGGCCACCTTCAGCCGTGTCTGTTGCTGAACCATGGCTCATTGCTCCTCAACGCGCTTGATGATTTCGACCACTTCCCAGCGCTTGGTTTTGCTGAGCGGCCGCGTCTCGCCAATGCGTACAACATCACCGATCCCACAGGCATTCTGCTCGTCGTGCGCGTGGAAGGTATTCGTCTTGCGAATGATCTTGCGATACAGCGGGTGTGGCTTGAGATAGTCGACGGCGACGACGACCGACTTCTCCATCTTGTTGCTCACCACCCGGCCGACCTTGTATTGTCGACGTGCCGTCATGTGTCACTCCTGCGCTGCTATGCCGAGCTCGCGCTCACGGAGGATGGTCAGCACACGCGCGATCTCACGCCGCACCACCCGCTGGCGCCCGGTAGCGGTCAACTTCCCGACGACCTGCTGAAACCGCAGGTTGAAGATTTCCTCACGATACTCGCGGATCTGATTGCGTAGCGCGGCATCATCGAGGTTGCGCAGTTCTCGCAGCTTCACTCGGCGGCCTCCACAGCAGCTGGCTCCACGACATCTTCCTTACCGATGATCTTGCAGCGGATGGGCATCTTCTGGGCGGCGAGCTGCAGCGCTTCCAGTGCGATCTCGGGGCGTACGCCGCCGAGCTCGAACATGATCCGCCCTGGCTTGATCACCGCCACGTAGTGATCGACCGCACCCTTCCCCGAACCCATGCGCGTCTCGGCGGGCTTGGCCGTGACTGGCTTGTCCGGAAAGATCCGGATCCAGACCTTCCCACCGCGCTTGACATGGTGCGAGATCGCACGGCGCGCCGCCTCGATCTGCCGACTGGTGACCCAGGTGGCCTCGAGGGCCATCAAGCCGTATTCACCAAACGCGACCGAGTTCCCGCGCTGCGCCATACCCTTGGTGCGGCCGCGCTGCTGTTTGCGGTACTTCATGCGCTTGGGCATCAGCATCGTGTCTCTCCTTGCACAGACATCTGCCACGATTGGGCCGATGCATGCAGCATCCTCGCTCAGCCGCGCCCGCGCGGTTGCCGACTGCCACCACCACCACCAGCGCCACGGCCACCCCGGCCTGCGCCGCCAGGTGCCCCTGCTGCTGCACCACCCGGGGCACCACGATCATTGCCACGGCCACCGCGGCGGCGTGGGCGCTCATCGTCGGCAGCACCAAGGGGCTTGCGTGGCTGCGTGGGTGCAGCTACCGTCTGCAGCGCGCCGGAGGCATCACGGAAGACTTCGCCCTTGTAGATCCAGACTTTCACGCCAATACGGCCGTAGGTCGTGTGGGCATGAACCGTCGCATAGTCGATGTCGGCGCGTAGCGTGTGCAGTGGCACCCGGCCATCACGCTCCCAGGCGATTCGCGCCATGTCGGCACCAGCCAGGCGACCCGAGCACTTGATCTTCACACCTTGCGCGCCGAGCCGGATGGCACGCTGAACCGCCTGCTTCATGGCGCGCTTGTACGACACACGCTTGTTGATCTGCTCGGCGATGCTCTCGGCGACCAGCTGTGCCTCAAGCTCGGGCTGGCTGATCTCCTGGATGTTCAGCTTGATCTTCTTGCCGGTTGCCTTATCGAGATCGGCCTTCAACTCCTCGACCTTCTTGCCTCCCTTGCCGATGACCATGCCTGGCTTGGCAGCGAAGACCCACAGATCGATGCGATTCGCCGAGCGCTCGAGCTCGATTCGGGCGACGCCCGCGCCAGTCAGTGTCTTCATGATCCTGGCACGCAGCTCGATATCTTCATGGAGCTGGTCGGCATACCCACGCTCGGCGTACCAGCGCGATTGCCAGCTCTTGATATATCCGACGCGGAAGCCGATCGGGTGTACCTTTCGTCCCATGCGGTCTAGCCCTCCTCACCGTCGACGACGATCACGGTGATGTGCGTCGTGCGCTTGCGAATGCGATCGGCACGTCCGCGTGCGCGCGGCATGATCCGCTTGAACGCCGGACCTTCGTCGGCATAGATTGTGCCGACTTTCAATTCATCGGACACCATGTCGAAGTTCTCGGTGGCATTCGCCGCTGCCGAACGGATCGTGCGGGCGATCTCGAGCGCCGCCCGGTGAGGCATGTAGCGCAGAATCGCCAGTGCCTGGGCGACTGGCTTGCCACGAACCAGATCCATCACCGGCCGAACCTTGGTCGGCGAGATCCGCACATATTTCGTAATCGCTTTTGCTTCCATCGTCATCGCCCTGCTGCGAGACAGCGTGCGCCGGAATGCCCGGCGCGAACGCCGCTACTTCATCTTCCCACGCTTGTCGGCTTTCTTGCCACCGTGACCACGAAACAACCGGGTTGGCGCAAACTCGCCGAGCTTGTGCCCGACCATGTTCTCCGTGATGTAGACGGGTACGTGCCGCCGGCCATCGTGTACCGCGATGGTGTGTCCAACCATCTGCGGGAAGATCGTCGA
>CAIQIY010000078.1 GCA_903871975.1 uncultured Chloroflexota bacterium
GCGCAGCGCCTCGCGCGCGACGATCAACGCCAACATCTGCGAGACGTCTGTCACCTCGAGGATGTTCGGCGGCATGCCGAACTCGACGGCGTCGAACGGTACATCGGGCAGAAACCCGCCACGCTTGCTGTAGGTCTTGTCGGGCACGCGCGGGTCGGGGTCGTAGTAATCGTCGATCGACCAGCGCGAGGCCGGTACGTCCTCGATGCAGTCGCGCGCAGCGATGATGTTGCGCCAGTACTCCTGCACATCGCGCGCCTGCGGGAAGATCCCCGCCAAACCGACGATCGCAATCGGCATTGTCGTCGTCATGAATTGCACTACCAATCGAATAGGCGCCGCAGCGCCCAATCAGCGCGCTGCGGCCGTCGATACCAGGGTGCCGATGCGTTCAGGCGATCGGCGTCGAATCGGCCCGCGCGGCATCCCGCGCGAGCCGCTGTGCAACGCGCTCGGGACCGACACGGTGAACATTCCAGACGAGGCCCGCGCGCTCGAGCGACCAGATGATCGCCGACGAGAGGTCGAATTGGTACCAACGCATGCCATGGAACGCCGAGCGTGGGAAGGCATGGTGATTGTTGTGCCAGCCCTCGCCAAATGCCAGTAGGCCGACCAGCCAGTTGTTGCGGCTGGCGTCGTCGGTGTCGAACATGCGCGAACCAAACGTGTGGCAGACCGAGTTGACGCTCCAGGTGATGTGGTGGTTGAGGAAGATGCGTACCAGCCCACCCCACAACAGGCCCGTCCAGCCGCCGAGCAGGAACGGGATGAGCAGGCTCAGCCCGACCCAGATGAAGAAGGTGCGGCTCATGAAGACGATCAGCCGATCGTTCAACATCCACTTGCCGTAGGTTTCGATGTCGGCACGGTAGCCGCCCATGAACCAACCTACGTGGGCATGAAAGAAACTGCGCAGCGGACTGTGTGGGTCGTCATCTTCGTCCGAGTGCGCGTGGTGCTTGATATGGATCGAGGCCCATTCGATCGCCGGCCCCTGGATGGCCATCGAGCCGAACAGCAAAAACAGAAAGCGGATCACCGGGTGCGCGACGAAACTGCGGTGGGTCAACATGCGGTGATATCCGATGGTGATGCCGATTGACGTCACGAAGAACATGCCGAACATGATCGCTACATCGCGCCACGTGACGAGTCGCTCCCATAACTGCACCATCGCGTAACCGGTGCCTACCAGCGGTAGCACGACGAGCAGCAAGAGAATGGTACGCTCGAGACGGTTCTGGATCATGAGTCGCTCCTGTTGAGGGTGCGCCAGCGCGCGAGACTATGGCGACATCCTTCAGATGTCGTAGCCTCAGCGTAGATGCATGGGCAAGTAACGCGGTTACAAGTGGACGGCGTGCAGCGGGGTAGGGGTATGGGGTAGGGGTGTGGCGCCGATGAGCGCACGTGCACTGCATCGCCAATTCTGCGCTACCCACGCGCGTGGCGTGGCGGCGCAGGGAGGAGGGGGCTGGGGCACGTGTGGCGTGGCAGCCGGCGCCGCTGCCCCGCGGGAGCGGCAGTGTCGTGCGGCGACGGGTGCAGCGCGTGCAACAAGGCTGCCCCGTCGGGGCCGATGCTGCTGCACGCGCCACGGATCGGGCTCAGGCGCTGATCAACGCCTCGTCGCGATGCTTCTCACCCTCTTCGAGCAACATGATCGGGATGCCGTCATCGACCGGATATCGGTAGCCATTGCGTCGATTGACCAACCACTCGCGGCCGTCATCGTCGCGGATCAGCTCGACTGGCCCCTTGTCGCCGGGATCAGCGAGGATGGCGAGCAGCTCGGGGCTGATGCTGCGGCTCGATGCGGGTGCGTCGGGCGCGTCGGGGGCTGCCGGGGCGCCGGACCCCTGATCGAAGACACTATCTTCGCGGTATTGCTGGATGGCCCGGTAGAGCGCGTAGGCCAGGACGCCGAGACCGGCGAGCACCAGGAGACGTACCAGGAATTTCCACATGCGCGTATCCTCCGTTCGTTGTGTCGTGTCGTGCGGATGACTTCGACCTGTGTAGGGTCGGTGTGATGTCGTGCGGCCACGCCTTCACGCGGCGGGCTGCCGGCTGATCCATATTAGTCGGTGTGCGTCACATCGGCGTCACGGACGGCCCGAATGAAGGCTGCGATGCGTGCCGCTGATTTGCTGCCATGCTCTTCGACACCGCTGCTGACATCGACCCCCCATGGCTGGACTGCCCGGATGGCATCGGCGACATTCTCGGGCGACAGCCCGCCGGCGAGCAGAATGTCCCGCTGGTGTGCGAGCTGTGCTGCTGCGCGCCAGTCGGCGACGATCCCCGCGCCACCGTACGAGCCGGGCACGTGCGCGTCGACGAGGACACGCGCGGTGTCGTCGGTGGCCAGCCATGGTGCCTCGTCGGCGTCGCCCGCGAGTCGTACAGCCCGGATGATGGCCAAGGGTGCGAGTGCCCGGGCGATTGCGAGTGGCTCGTGGCCGCTCAGCTGGACGACGTCGAGATCGCATTGCTGCGCGAGCTGGCGCATGTCTTCGAGTTCATGATCGACGAACACACCGACCAGGCGGACCTGCCGACCACGCGGATGTTGTCGTACGGCCTGGCTGATCGCCAGGGCGGCAGCAGGTGTTACCTGCCGCCGCGATGCGGCGAAGACCAGCCCCAGCATGTCGGCACCGGCGTCGAGCGCCGAACGGGCGATGTCGGGCGTCCGTATCCCGCAGATCTTGACGACGGTCATGTCGCGTCGGTTGCGTCGGTGGCTGGTCGGCGGCGACGTGGCCGTGTGACGCTGGCAGCCGGTGCTTCGGCGGCAACCGGTGTCGCCGGTGCCTCGGCGGCAGCGGGTGCCTCGGCGGCACGCCGGCTGCGCGCCCGTGGTGTCGCCGGTGCTTCGGCGGCAGCGGGTGCCTCGGCGGCACGCCGGCTGCGCGCCCGCGGTGTCGCCGGTGCTTCGGCGGCAGCGGGTGCCTCGGCGGCACGCC
>CAIQIY010000079.1 GCA_903871975.1 uncultured Chloroflexota bacterium
ACCCGGCTACGGCGCCTGCCCCGCATTGCAGCCGCGGGCAGCAGGCGATCCGGTTGCCACGCCCATCCGTTTCTGCTATACTCGGCGCGTGCGACGCGCATCCGAGTGACGGCACCGTGCAGATGAGAGTGAGCCTTCCTGACACCCGTGCATCCAACGATCATCGTCGGGCATATCGCGCCGGATCTGGACTGTCTCGTGGCAATCTGGATCCTCAGGCGGCGCCTGCATCCCGCCGCCGAGCTACGGTTTGTACCGGCCGGGTCGACGCTCGGCGACCAGCGCGTCGACAGCGACCCGGCGGTCATCCATGTCGATACGGGTGGCGGGCGCTATGATCACCATCACACTGCGGCAACCGACATCTGTGCTGCCGAACTGGTGCGTCGACACATTGCCCCAGGCGATCCGGCATTGCAGCGGCTGGTAGCGCAGGTGTGCGCCATCGACCACGCCCGGGCGCGCGACGATGGCGGCGGGTTCGGCGTCACGGCGCTGATCGCCGGGTTGCTGGCGATCCATCCCGATGACCCGGCCGCAGTCTATGCGGCGATGGCTCCCAACCTTGATGCGTGGTTGGCGGCCGAGGAGCAGCATATTCAGGCGCGCGTCGCCTATGCCCGACGCATCGCATTCGCCACTCCGTGGGGGCCGGGCGTAGCACTCGAAGGCGCGAGCAGCGCCGGTGCCGGTCGCCTGGCATTCGCCGCCGGCGCCGTGCTGTATTGCTACCGCGACCAGCGCAGCGGAATGGGGGTCGTCGCACAGGCGCGCGCCGCTGTCGACCTGACGCCGTTGTCGCGGGTGCTGGCGCAGCGCGACGCGAACGCCGACTGGTACCTGCATCCGGGTGGCCGGCTGTTGTTGTGTGGCTCGGCGACGGCACCGCCACGGCGGCCATCGCGCCTGACGCTCGCGGAATTGATCGAGATGGTCCGCCAGGCGCCACGCTGATCGCGTCGCGGCTGGCCGGTGATTTGGTGCGCTCGACAGAGAGGAGAACATCACCATGCCCCAGGACACGGCCCAGCCAGTCGCGGCGGTCGGTGACGCGCCACGACCACCTGATGGTACGAACCCTGCGCTGCTGATGGAGTTGTATCGTCAGATGGTGCTCATCCGGCGCTTCGAAGAGAAGTGTCAGGAGATGTACACCAAGGCGAAGATCGGCGGCTTTCTGCACCTGTACATCGGCGAAGAGGCGACCGGCGTCGGTGCGGTATCGGCGTTGCGCGAGGGTGATCACATCTTCACCCATTACCGCGACCATGGTCATGCGATTGCACGGGGCCTCGACGTCAATGCGCTGATGGCCGAGCTCTTCGGCAAAGTCACCGGGACGGGCAAAGGGCTGGGCGGTTCGATGCACTTCGCCGACGCCAGCAAACAGTTCTGGGGCGGCTATGCACTGGTCGGCTGCCATCTGCTGCTGGCGGTCGGCACGGCGCTCGGCGATACCATGCAGCGCAAGCCAGGCGTCACGATGGTGTTCTTCGGCGATGGCGCGACCAATGGCGGCGAGTTCTACGAGGCGCTGAACTTCGCACAGCTCTGGCGGCTGCCGGTGGTGTTCGTCTGCGAGAACAACCTGTACGCCATGGGCACCCCACTCGAAGTCCACTCCTCGATCACCGAGATCTACCGCAAGGCGGCGGCATTCGACATGCGCGCCGAGCGCGTCGATGGCAACGATGTGCTGGTCATGCGCGAGGCGGCGCTGCGCGCAGTCGAGCATGCCCGCAGCGGTCAGGGGCCGGTGCTGCTCGAGGCGATGACCTACCGGTTTCGCGGGCATTCGGCGCAGGATGTCCAGAAGTACCGCAGCAAGGACGATGTCGAACGGCGGCGCAGCAACGACCCGATCGAGGTCTTTCGACGCCAGCTGCTGGCATGGGGGGTCGCGAGCACAACCGATCTGCGCACGCTCGAACACACGATCGACGAGCAGGTCGAGGCGGCAGTGCAATTTGCCGAAGCCAGCGATGAGCCCGGAGTCGAGTGGATCCGCCAGAGTGGTGTCTACGCTGCGGCGATCGCCGTCGATCCGCCGATCCATGGCGAGTGAGCGCCGATGATGTTGCAGTGTCACGGTGGTGGTGAAGCCCGTCGCGGAACGCCGGATCGCCGGTGGGTGATCGGTGGCCGCGCTAGTTACAGGATCTCGCGATGCCAGTGATAACCGTGCGTGAAGCGTTGCGCCAGGCGCTCCACGAGCTCATGCAGGATGAACGGGTCTTCATCATCGGTGAGGATATCGGGCATTATGGCAGTACATATGGCGTGACCGCCGGGTTCCTCGAGCAGTATGGCCCCGAGCGCATCCGCGACGCACCCATCGCCGAGGCGGGCATCGTGGGGTTGGCCATCGGCGCGGCATTGGTGGGCATGCGGCCGATCGCCGAGATCATGTCGGTGAATTTCTCGCTGCTGGCGTTCGACCAGCTGATCAACCATGCAGCGAAGATCTACAGCATGTTCGGCGGTCAGATGCATGTGCCGATGGTGTTGCGCACGACCAACGGCTGGACACAGCTGTCGGCGACGCATTCCCAGTCGTTTGATGTGATGTTCGCCCACGTTCCCGGGCTGAAGGTCGTCGCGCCGGCGACGCCCTACGACATGAAGGGGTTGCTGCGCGCGAGCGTGGCAGATCCCGATCCGGTGATCTTCATCGAACACACATTGATGTATACCGTCAAGGGCGAAGTGCCCGACGAGCCGTACGAGGTGCCGATCGGCCGATCGGCATTGGTGCGCGAAGGGCGCCATGTCACGGTGGTGACGTACTCACGCATGGTGCATCTGTCGCTGCAGGCGGCCGAACTGCTGTCCCGCGAGGGCATCGAGGTCGAGATCGTCGATCTGCGGACGTTGCGGCCACTCGATATGAGCCTTGCGCTCGCCAGCTTCAAGAAGACTGGGCGTGGCGTTGTGGTGACGGAGGACTGGCAGTCGTTTGGCACGAGCGCCGAGATCGCGGCACGGCTCTATGAGTATGGCTTCGATTACCTCGATGCGCCGATCGCGCGGGTCAACTTCAAGGAGGTGCCGATGCCCTACTCGAAGAACCTTGAGCTCAAGACGGTGATCACCGTCGATCGGATCGCGACGGCCATTCGTGATGCGCTCACGTGATCTGCCCCCGTCGACGGCTGTGCACTGGAGGGATTGACGATGCCTGATGTGACGATGCCCAAGATGGGCTTTGATATGCAGGAAGGAACGATCGTCCGCTGGCTGCGGCAGATCGGCGATGAGGTGCGCCGTGGCGAGCCGATCGCCGAGATCGAGACAGACAAGGTGACGATCGAGATCGAAGCGTTCGACTCGGGAGTACTCAGCGAGATTGTGGTGGCGGCTGGCCAGACGGTGCCGGTGAATGCGGTGATCGCTCGCCTCGGCGGTGATGCGCCTGCAGTGGCACCCGCGGCAGTGCCAGCGGTCACAGCGCCGCCACCGGCGCCGGTGGTCGCGGCGGGCGCGTCGGTCGC
>CAIQIY010000080.1 GCA_903871975.1 uncultured Chloroflexota bacterium
AGTTCATCCAGACGCAGATCCTGTTCGACATGCCACGTTTTCGCAGCTGGATGGCCGACGTGCGCGCTGCCGGGCTGCATCGACAGGCATTCATCCTCGCCGGCATCATGATCGTGCGCTCGGCTGCCTCGGCGCGCTTCCTGCGCGACCACCTGCCCGGATCGCGCGTCCCCGAGCCAATCATCGATCGCCTGGCCGCAGCTGCCGATGCCGAAGCCGAAGGCGTCGCCATCGCGGCAGAATTGGTCAACGAAACACTTGCCATCGAGGGCGTTCATGGCGTACACCTGATGTCGGTCGGCTGGACTCGGGCCATTCCACGGGTGGTCGAGCGCGCTGGCTTGCTGCCACGCCCCGCACCGCCAGCGTGATGCCGCCACCCGATGACGGGCAATGCCCGCCGGGCACGCAGCGCCCATCGCGTGTCACGTCGATCCCCTCCCAGCCTGGGCCTCGCCGCGCATCATGCCACGCGCGCCGAGTGCCCATCGCGCGTCGCGCATCCTTGCAGGCTGTCCCAGCTGCGCACAGCGGCCATTCTTGCAGCACGTCGTCGACAATCGTGTCGCGTAGGTGATCGCCAGGCACCACAGATGGCAGGCGAAGCAACCGTCGCGCTCACGCGATGCCCGATTGGCGAGCAGCAGTGGCCGCATGTGCCGGGGCGGTACGGACGCCACCCCAGCACATCACCGCACGACCAGCCAGGCACCTACGGCCGGCAATTCCCTGTTGACAACCACAGTTGTCTGATGATATGATCTCAGCGTTAAGGCATCGTAACGTTCGCGTAAAACCGATGAGGGCAGCGGTGCGAGCACAGCGGCAGAGCCTCACCCGGCAATGTGCCGAGCGCATGAAGCAGCATCTGATCGAAGCGCGGCTCCAGCCAGGCGACCGGCTGCCCACCGAACACGAGTGGGTCGAGCGGCTCGGCGTCAGCCGGCTGGTCGTCCGCGAGTCATTGCAGATACTCGCTGGTTCGGGGCTGATCGACGTGCAACAGGGCCGCGGGGCATTCCTGCGGCAGCACAGCGACATCAGTGTCTTCGACCAGCTGACGTTTGGGCTCGACCTGACGCAGCTCGACTACGGCCAAGTGATCGAAGCGCGTGCGATGATCGATCTCGCCGTCATCGAGCTCTGCATCGCGCGCGCCAACACCGACGACCTCGAGGCGCTGCGCGCCATTCTGTGCGAGATGGAGCGCGCCATCGCCGACGACCAGCCACACGAGGCGTTGCACCGAGCCTTTCACCGGCGGTTGTTGCGGGCTGCCGGAAACCCGCTCATCGAGCGTGTCGGTCTGGCATTGATGGACGTCTTCTGGAAGATCGGCGACGGCATTCCGGATCTCGTGCGGCCGATCGGCTACGACGAGCTGCACAGCCACCAGGCATTGCTCGACGCCATCGCGCGGCGCGATCTCGACCACTCGCGTGCCGTTGTCGCGGCGCACCTGCCCTACGAGCCAGGCGCCACGTATCGTTTCCCGCTCATTCGGCTCACGACGGCGGCGAGCCGCCGTTCTGAGATAGATGCCCACGGGTGACCCGGAGTGAAAGGACAGATGCCCATGGATGCCCAGGAGAAGCAGTTGGCGGAGGCTGGCCGCGTGTCGCGGCGTTCGTTTCTGCGTGCGGCGAGCGCCGGCGCCGGAATGATGGTCCTGGCGGCATGTGGTGGCGCTGCCCCCGCAGCGCCGACAGCGGCCCCCG
>CAIQIY010000081.1 GCA_903871975.1 uncultured Chloroflexota bacterium
ATGGTGTGTGCCGCGCCATCGGGCGCCAGGCGCCGCGCCCGCGTATAGCGCCCGGGCGCCATGTGCGGGCTGATCGACAGCGTCACCAGCTGCTGCACCCCATCGGTGCCCCAGTCGCGCGGTGCGAGCGCGCCGTAGAGCAGCGGCACATGCTGTGTGGCGACGCCGATCCCGGCCGCGTCGCGCAATTCGGCGACCAGCGCGCACGCCGTGTTGTCGCACGGCGATGCTCCGGTGGCCGCCAGCCGCACGCCGAACAGCAGCAGCTCGCCCGGCTGGACCGTATCGACCGCGAGCGCCAGCGCGCGCACCTCGATCGACGCACCGAGCGCGCCCGATTGTGGTCGCCAATCGCCCGGTGCGAGCGGGACGTACCGATCATACGCGCCACGCGAGCCATCCTGCGCGTAGCGGTTGACGATCATGGCCTGCACGTCCGGCGTCAGCCAGTTGCCCAGATAGTCCAGCACGATCAGGGGTACTGCGCCATTGGCCAGATCACGCAGCAGCGGCCGCTGGTCATACTGGCCGCTGTCGAGCAGCTGGCGATGCTCGAAGACCTGCAATCGCGACGGCACACCCGCCTGGGCCGCGATCCCGGGAATATCGCTCAGAATGGCCGCACCGGCACGTTGCACATCGGGGACCAGCACAGCGTTGATGCGGCCGAGTGCCGCCACGATCTGCTGCTCGCGCTGCAGATCGGCGCGCAACCCGCCCTCGGCAGCCCAGATCGGCCGTGGTGTCCGCTGACCCTCGACGAGGCCGTACGGCTTGAGGGCCTGGGCGCTCCAGAGCGGAACGTGCCATGTCAGGCTGGTGGCGCACAGCACCGTGAGCACGCCGGCGAACACACGGCGTGTCAGGTTCTGCGGTGCGCCGACTGCGGCACCGGCGGTGGCGGCGGTGAGCCAGACCATGCCGATGAGCAGTTCGAGGAAATAGTTGGCGTACGCGCCGACTTTGCCGACGCCGAAGGCACTGAGGCTGGCGAACAGCGTGTAGTACAGCGGCAGCAGCAACCGCTCGCGCGTGGCAGCACCGGTATACCGCGATAGTACGGCGGCGGCGCTGAGCAGCGCTGCCCACCACAACGCGCCGTGGATGGCGTACTGCTCGCCCCAGAACCCGCGCGCGAGCGGGAGTTCCCAATCATTGGCGTTCGCCGTGACGACGTGCAGCCAGAACCTGCCGCCCGTGCCGACGACTGCGGCGGCGAGCAGCATGCCGCCGATGCCGGCGGTCAGCGCCGCCAGCCGCAGCGCGCCGGCGGGCTGGCGCCACACGAGCCACACCAGCGCCGCTGCCGGTGCAGCCAGCAGCGTCGGCTTGACGAACCCGCTCGCGACAAAGCCGAGCGCGACCGGTATCATGACGCGCCAGCCGCCCTGCGGGTCGCGCTGCAGCGCGACCCGGAGCGCCACCAGCGCCCACAGCGCCAGGGCGATGCCCAGCAGATCCACGCGCAGCAGCACGCCCCATTCGCGCACGATCGGCAGACCGACGGCGGTCAGGCAGAGCAGCGAACTGAGCCAGCTGCCACGCCCCGTGGGCCGCGCCAGCAGCAGCAACGCCGGCACCAGCGCCAGCGTCGCCAGCAGTGACACCAGTCGGCCGCCGAGCAGCAGGTCGCCGAACAGCGTGCCGGTCAGCCAGGCCGCCAGGTGATAGACCGGCGGGTAATTGACCACCAGGTACGGTGGCGCAGCCGGATCGCCATACAACCCGGTGAGCGACGTGCCATTCGCCAGCGCAGCGATCTGCGCCAGCAACGGGCCTTCGCCGTAGTCGATCGGGTACGGGTAACGCAGCATCGTCCAGGCGTGGCGCAGCAGCGCCCAGCCATTGACCGCCAGTGCTGCCAGCAGCACGGCCACTGCTGGCCAGACCACAAGATGCCGCAGCGGGCGACGTGGTGCCGTCATCGGGCTGCCCGTCGGTGATCAGCCGCTGCATCGCGCGGCACGACGCCGTGGCCGGCCACGATCGCCGAGAGGTCGATCGTCGCGCCCACATACTGCATGCCGCCCACCAGCGGTTCTTCGGCCAGAAACAACGGAGTATCGAGATCGACGAAGCCGAACCCGCCGATCCCGGCGGCAAAGCAGGCCGAGGTCGTCATCGCCAGCGGCGACTCGATCATGCCGCCGATCATCAATCCCAGACCGGTGGCCCGCGCGATCGCGACCATCTCCAGTGCCTCGACGATGCCTGATTTCATCAGCTTGATGTTGACGACGTGGGCGGCCTGGGTGGCGGCGATCTGGAACACGGCAGCGACGTTGCTGGCGCTCTCGTCGGCGGCGATGCGTACGCCGCCGAGGCGGCTCACCAGGCGCAGGCCATCGAGATCGGCCGTGGGCACCGGTTGCTCGAACAAGACCGGCACGATGCTACGCTCGTGCAGCAACGCCAGGAGTTGCAGCGCATGATCGGCCGACATGCCGCCGTTGCCGTCGAGGATGAGCGCCGCGCCCGGTGCCGCAGCGCGTACCGCCATGACACGCTCCAGATCGTCGGCCAACGGCGTGGCGCCGACCTTGAGTTTGATGGTCGTGATGCCCCGCGCCGTCACCGCCAGCGCCGCAGCATGCGCCGCTGCCGCAGTACCGGTGGTGATCGTCATGTCGGTGATCAGTTGGCGGCCGGCACCGCCGAACCAGGCCCACAGCGGTAATCCGAGATGCCGCGTCAGCGCGTCCAGCACCGCCGTCTCGAGGGCACAGCGCGCCGACCCCGAGGCCTGGCATGCGTCGTCGAGCGCCGCGGCGATCGCACGCCATTCACGCACATCGGCTCCGACGATGTGCGCCGTCGCCTGCGTCAGCGCTGCCCGGGCGCCGGCGAGCGTGTCGCCGTTGAACGCGGTGAATGGCGCCGCCTCGCCATAGCCGCGCGTGCCGTCGGCGAGTTCGATGGTCACCAGCAGGTTGCGCGCGACATCCTGCGCGCCACCGGCGATGCCGAACGGCTCGTGCAATGCGATCGTCAGATCCTCGACGGTCACGCGGCGGATCATCGTCGGCATCATCGCCGCCTCCTGCTCACTGTCTCGCTGATCCTAGTATACTCGTGATCAGAGCCACGCGCCGGTCGCGGTATGGAGCATGACGACGATCGGCACCAAGGCGAGGAGGTCATGAAACGTCCATTTTTCTACCGCGAGACCCAGGGCATCCGCGTGTCGGTGCGCCCGGCGTATCTCGCCGAACATTCGCGCCCCGCCGAGGGCCGATATGTCTTCACGTATGCGGTGCGCATCGAGAACAGCTCGCGCCGAACGGTGCAGCTGCTGTCGCGGCGCTGGCTGATCTACGAGCGCGATGGCGCGCCGACCGAGGTGGTCGGTGATGGTGTGATCGGCGAGCAGCCGACGCTGGCCCATGGCGCGGTGCACGAATACGAGAGTTTTTGTATTCTGCAGACGCCCGTCGGGGCGATGGAGGGCAGCTACCGGTTTCGTGCACTCGACGATACGCTGTTCGATGCGCTGATTCCGCGCTTCGACCTGGCGACCGGCGACGACACCGCCGACGATCTGCCGTTCTGAGCGCTCAGAAGGGCTCGGGCGGGCGGATGCGCCAGGCGAGCGCGCCGACCCACAGCGACGCACTGCCCCAGGCGATGGCCGCGGCAGCCGCCCACACCATCCAGCGGCCGGCCCGGCCACGCTGCCGGATGCTCGCAGCGATGCTGCCGCCCGTCAGGGCCACGGCCCAGACGCCGAATGACAGCCAGCGCGTCGTCAGGCTGGTGGTGGTGATGAACGGCAGCGCCGCCAAGCCGAGCGCCACCAGCGCCGTCGCGGCCATCAAGCCGGTCACCAGGCGGCGCCGACCCGTGGGATCGATCGGGCGCAGCGCCAACCAGAGCCCGCCCGCCAACGCCGCCGGCAGCGTCACCGGCCCCAGATGCTGACGGAATCCGGCGTCCCACAGGTCGGCCCACAGCACTGCCCGTTCGGCGACGACCTGCTCGGCCAATGCGCCGAGCCCACCTTGGCGCGCCTGCGCCAGCTGGCTGGCGAACAGCCCACCGTAGGCGCTGTAGAACAGTGCGAGCGCCACCACCTGGGCGATGATGGCAGTCAGCGCCAAGCGTGTCGCGCCACGGCGCCAGGCTGTGTCGCGTGATGCCGCGACGAGCAGCATGCCGAAGCCGGCCAGCGTCAGTGCGCCCAGATTGATCCAGAAGCCGAAGTGCCCCAGTGCCACCAGCAGCTGTGCCAGCGTCGCCACTGCGAGCCAGCCGAACGGTCGGCGAGCATCGCGCAACGCCGGCCATCCGCAGGTCACCAGCCACACGGCCACCAGCAGCCACACCTGTGTCGCAGCATGGGTCGAGAAGTTCCACCAGCTCGCCATCATTGCCGCGCCATTCGCGGCACCAAACCACGCGGCATACCAGGCACGCCGCCGGCCCAGCCCGAGGCGCAGCGCGATCTGGTACAGCAGCAGCGGGCCCAGCGCGTCGCCGAGCGCCGCCACGATCCGCATGGTCGCACGCAGCTCGGGATCGAGCAGCGCCGCCGGCGCGACGAGCAGGTACAACGCCGGCGGATACGGAAAGTCGACGCCGCGATTGTTGGAGCGGAGCAACGGCTGCCCGGCGACCACCTCGGCGGCGCGATTCAGATGAAACTGGATGTCGCCCGGCATCGCGGCGGGGTACCACTTGCCGCCCAGCCGCAGGCAGAAGACGGCCACTGCGAGCAGCACCAGCTGGCGTCGGCTCCGCGCGTCGGGCATCAGCCACCAGCGGCCGGCGTGGCGACGCAGCAGCATGGCCGCGCCCCACAGGCCGGCGCACGCCAGCGCCACACCGGCGGCGTGCAGCAGCGCCAGCAGCGGCGCGGCGCCCAGTGCCAGCCATAGCGCACCACGCAGCACGGCCGGGCGGCCGATGAGGGCCAGCGCCAGGATCGCGCCGCCGGCCAGCGCACTGAGTGCCGGCACGACAGCAGCGGCGGTGCGCAATGGATCGAGCACCAGCGCACCACCGAGCACGCCAAGTGCCACCAGGCTCGTGCGCCATGCGGCGTCGGCCGCCACGCCACAGCCGCGCATCACCAGCCAGCCGAGCACGAGGCATGCCGCCCAGCCACCCAGCAGCGCCGGCGCCGGCCAGCCGGCCCCCAATCGCAGCGCCACATCGCCGACCGGTACCCCGAGCGCGCGCGGGTCGCCGGGCGCCCGAAACGTGGCGCTGACGAGCTGCACGACGGCATCGCTGCGCTGCATCGGCGGCAGCAGGACGATGTGGCGCCGCGGTGCCGCGCCCAGCATGAGCGTGCCGAATGTACGGCCACCCGCCACGACCGCCAGCGTGGTCGGCGCCTCGGGCAGCCCCGGATCGCGGCCGAGCGTGCGCACCATCAGCCGCACGGGCCGCCAGCCGGCGCCCGGCAACACCAGCGCCGACCGGTCGCCGCTCCAGCGAAAGCGCTCGGCGCCGCTTTGTTCGGCAGCATGGAACGCCTGCACCAGCGGCAGATCGCTGCCGAGGCCATCTTCCCGCCCGACATCGATCCATTCGTCGCGCGGCACACGCGCTGCCGCGACGAGCAGCCCCGGCAGCACCAGCAACAGCCACAGCAC
>CAIQIY010000082.1 GCA_903871975.1 uncultured Chloroflexota bacterium
TGGGCTGGCTGACGACCGAGGAGTTGCTGTGGACCAAGGCGGGGCGACTCGCTACCCACGCGCCATCGACCTACAAGATTCCGGTCGCCTCCGACGTACCGGCCCACTTCCGCGTGCATCTGTGGAAGGGTGAGAACATGAAACCGACGATCTACCGCTCGAAGGGCGTCGGCGAGCCGCCATTGATGCTGGCGATTTCCGTCTACTCGGCTATTCTCGATGCACTCGCATCGCTTGCTCCCGGCAAGCAGGTCCCGCTCGACACTCCCGCAACGCCGGAGCGCATTTTGATGGCGGCGGAGGCGATGCGCGCATTCGACATTTAGGATTCAGTCTTCTTCACCACGAGCGCGACCCCCGTCGCCGTGATCGCCATGCCGATCAACTGCGCGACCGACAGGCGCTCGCCGAACAGCACGGCTGCCTGCAGCGCCACCAGCGGTGGCATCAGATAGATCAGCGCAGCTGCCTTCGACACCGCGCCTTCGCGAATGAGCAATAGTAGCAGTCCCACCGCGCCGATTGACATACCAAGCACGACCCAGGCCATCGTCAGTATCACCTGCACGTTCCACTCGATCCGCATCGTCTCGAGCATCAGCGCCAGTGGTAACAGGAACAGCGCCGCGCCAACGCATTGCAGTGCCGTCACCGCACGCAGGTCGCCACCGGTCACAAAGCGCTTCTGGTAGAACGTGCCGAGCGTCACACCGACCATGCCGATCACGTTGATCGCCAGCGGCCACATCATTGTTGAGAGCTGTCCGGCTGGTAATTGCGCCAGCGCCGGGCTCAGCACCATGGCTACTCCGACGAAGCCGAGACCGACGCCAATCCACTGGTTGCGCGTGATCCGCTCGTCGACGAGATATGGCGCAAGCAGCGCGGTCAGGATCGGTTGCAGCGCGGAGATGACGCCGGATATCGAGACCGGCAATCCGTTCATGATGCTCCACCACACGCCGGTCAGATAGATCGCGTGCAGGAACACGCCGGCCATCATGGAGTGGCCGATCTCCTTGGGGGCCTTCGGCCAAGACACGCTCATGGCGCTGCAGATCGCAGCCAGCAGCACGGCGGCGATCACATAACGCAGGGTGAGAAACGTGAATGGCTCCGCATAGGGCATCGCGTATTTCGCGGCGATCCAGCCGGTGGACCACAGTACGACGAAGATCGCCGGCGCATAGCGCAGAATGAATGACTGCCCCATTGGTCCTCCCGTCTCCCCTGCTATCGATGGCATGACGCACTGGCGGGCGCCAGCTGGGTTGTCGTAGGTTTGTGCAAACCAGAGCAGCGACCAGAGAGGGTCCATGAGCGCCGGCATCACACAACAGTCGCCACTCGTTATCGCGAAACAGGGCTATTTCTTCGCCGGTGGCAGATACGATCAGGCCCAGCCAAATGGTCCGCCCACTGGCCAGATCTATATCGAGTTCCAGATCCCGCAGGACGTGCGGGCACCGTGCCCTATCGTCATGCTGCACGGCGGCTCACAGACTGGCACGAACTTTACCGGCACGCCGGACGGACGTGAGGGCTGGGCACAGTTCTTCCTGCGGCGAGGGTGGCCGGTCTACGTGGTGGACGGAGTGGGGCGCGGTCGGGCGCAGGGGCACATCGAGAGTTACGCGCCACTGCGCGCGCCCGATCCGGTCGCCACTGACCAGCGCTTCGTGGCTCCAGCGCGGGCGAAACTCTGGCCGCAGGCGCATCTGCACACGCAGTTCCCTGGCGCGGGTCGGCTAGGCGACCCGGTGTTCGATCAGTTCTTTTCATCGCAGGTCTCGTCGATCGAAGATTATCCGCAACAGCAGGTTCTTAACGCGGAAGCGGGTGCCGCGATGCTCGACAGGATCGGCCCGGCAGTGCTGCTGACGCATTCGCAGGCGGGGAATTTCGGCTGGTTGATCGCCGATCGCCGGCCGAAGCTCGTGCGCGGCATTGTCGCCGTCGAGCCGAACGGGCCGCCGGTGCACGATGCGGAGTTCAAAGGCGCGCCGGACTGGTTTGGGGAGAGCAACGTGCTCAAGGAAGGTGGCCTGTGCCATCTGCCGCTGACCTACGATCCACCGCTGAAACCCGGGGAGCAGCTGGCGGTTGTGTGCGAGAAGGAGGCGCAGGGCCCGGGTCTGATGCGCTGCTGGCAGCAGGCGGAGCCGGCGCGGAAGCTGAAGAACCTTGCGCAAATCCCCGTTGTAGTCCTGCAGGGTGAGGCCTCCTATCACGCGCCTTACGACCACTGCACGTCGCAGTGGCTGGCACAGGCCGGCGTGAAGAACACCTTCATCCGTCTCGCCGACCGCGGCATTCGCGGCAACGGTCACATGATGATGATCGAGAAGAA
>CAIQIY010000083.1 GCA_903871975.1 uncultured Chloroflexota bacterium
CGCCGCTGCCGCCGATGATGAGCGTGCCGCGACATTGCTCGTCGATCGCCCCGACGTCGAGACGCTCGCTGGCCTGGCGCGTGAGGGCGCGCAATGGCCCGCCGCATTCGCGGCCGATGGCGAAGGTGCCCATCACATGGGCCGCGATTGTCTCGATGTGTACGGCGTTGGCGGTGCGTTCGACGATGGTGCCGCGCACCCGTGCGGTAATGTCGCTGATCGACGGCCGGCCTGCGATCGTCAGGTAGCCGGTGATGTCGTCGATGGCACCGATCACCCCGGGGAACGGGGCACGGGCGATGCGTGCGATTGGCCAACCGGCACGCGCCAGTATGGCCCCTTCCTCAATGGTGTCACCGATCTCGACTTCGAGCGCTGCGGGGAGATCGCCAGGATCGATGCCGAGCTGCCGCGCTACGGCCAGCCGGTGAAGCGGCGGCGTTCGGCGCACATGGGCGATCGGATCGTCGGGCGCGACTGCCTGGCCGACTTCGATGAAGGCTTCGGCGCGAGCCGGTAGATGACGCTCGACGACCATCACCGCGTCGCTCACGATCGGCGGAAACTGGATGCGGCGCACCTCGTGTGCCATCGTGCCTCCGGTGCTTCGGATATGCTGCGGCAGACCGCCCTGCGACACAGTATAGCATGCGGCCGATGCAACATGCGGTTTGATTGCGGCGTCTCAGCGGCAACCGATCGACGATGTGGGGTTGCCCGATGCCCGGATAGCGGGTGCCGAACAACGCCGGATGATACAAGGAACAACCGATGGACCCACGCGTTCCACGTCTCATGCGCAGCCGCGATGATCGCGTCATCGCCGGGGTTGCCGGTGGCATCGCCGACTACGTCCGAATCAATTCGCTCTTCGTGCGCCTGGCGTTTGTGATGTTGTGCTTCGCCGGCCCGGGGATCGTGCTCTACCCGATGTTGTGGATCATCACCCCGCGTGCGGCAGCGCGTCAGCTGGTGGCGCAGACCAGATTTACCAGCGACGACCAGTTCACCCAGCGGCAGCACTGGTTGGGCCAGCTCCTGCTGCTGGTTGGCGTGGCCTTGCTGATCAGCCTGGTGGCTGGCGCGCCGATCGGTCGGATCGCCCTGCCGGTCGTGCTGGTGGTCGCCGGCATCTGGTTGGTCCTGCAACGGCGTGGCTGATCGCGCCTCGATGCCTCAGCGCTCCGCGTCGGCCGGGGCGTGACGTGCTGGTGTCGGCGCCGTGGTGGCACGCCAGAGCACCAGGTTGTGTTCGGCATCGACCTGCGCGAGCCAGCCTGCCGGGATGATGGTGGTGGCATCGAGTTGGACGACAATCGCACCGCCGGTGATCTGCGCGCCAGCACCGAGGGTGTCGCGCTGATAGACCGGTACTGCAACAGGCTCGCCGCCGGCCGGGTCGAGCACGGCATGAACGATGCGTGCGGGCGGTGGCAGTTGGGCGGAGTGTGGTGGATGGGCAGCGATTGGCACATCGGGTTGTGCCGCCCGCGCCCGCAGCCGCAGCGTCACGAGCTCGAGCGGGTGATCGTCGTCGCGCCGATGGCCATAGCGCTGTTCGTGGAGCCGATGGAACCTGGCGACTGCGTGCTGCAGCGCCGACTCATCGATGCCGAGCTGTGCATCGAGGGGCAACGGCGTGGCGAGCTCGTACGATTGCCCCTGGTAGCGCAGGTCGAGTTCGGCGGCGAAGCTGATCGCGGACTCGGCGACGCCGTCGGCAATCAACGCCAGGCGCAGCGGTGGAGCCAGCTGGGCGATCTGCCACGTGACCTCTGCGGCATCCAGCCTGGTGATCAGGCGCAATATCGTCACTGCGGCGTCACGCGTCACATCGGCCAGCACCATGCCGAGGGCCGAGAGCACCCCCGGATGGCGTGGCACCAGCACCCTGGGGATGTGCAGTGCCGCTGCCAACGCGGCGGCGTGCAGCGGCCCGGCGCCGCCGAAGGCGACCAGCGTGGCATCACGCGGGTCTTCGCCACGCTCGATGGTCATCTGGCGGATGGCGCGTTCCATCGCAGCATCGGCGACGCGGATCACGCCGAGTGCGGCGCGTCGGAGCGCGTGTGCGTCGTCGGGTGCGCCGCCGAGCGCCGCGACGAGTGGCGCGAATGCCGCCGCAGCGCGTGCCGGGTCGAGCCGCAACGCACCGCCGAGAAAGTCATCGGGCTGCAGCCGGCCGAGCAGCAGGTTGGCATCGGTGACCGTCGGGCGCGTGCCACGTCCGTGACATGCGGGGCCGGGATCGGCGCCCGCACTCTCGGGGCCGACGCGCAGCGATCCACCGGCATCGATCCGCGCGAGCGATCCCCCACCGGCACCGACGGTGTGGATATCGAGCGACGGCAGACTGACGGGCAAGCCGCCCACCGCCGACGCTGCGCTGCGCGGCAGGTCGTCGGCGCACCACGCGACATCCGTCGAGGTGCCGCCCATGTCGAGGCTGATGATGCGCCGAAAGCCGGCGCGACGGGCCAGATGATGCGCGGCTACGAGCCCGCCCGCCGGACCGGACAGCGTCGCACGTGCCGGGAGGGCCCGTGCGGTGGCCGGCCCCATGGTGCCACCGTCCGAACCCATGATGCGGAGCGCGTCGACGCCGCATGCCCCCAGCGCGGTGCTCAGCCGCGCGATGTAGCGGTCGAGCAAGGGCACAAGGTAGGCATTCACGACGGTGGTGCTGGTGCGCTCGTATTCGCGTGGTTCGGCGGCGATGGCGTGGGCGGCCGAGATGGCGAGGTGCGGCAGCGCATGGTGCAGCAGGTGTGTGATGGTACGCTCATGCGCTGGATCGGTGTCGCTGTGCAGCAGACAAATCGCCAGCGACTCGATTGGCAACGCCTGCAGCTGCTCGAGCAGTGTAGCGAGTGCTGTGGGCGGGATTGGTTCGAGCTCGCTGCCATCGGCGGCGCGCCGACCGGCGATCTCAAGGCGCCAGGCGCGTGGCACGAGCGGTGGCATGTGGCGCAGGGCGAGATCATAGAGCGCCCGACGCTCGCCACGGCCAATTTCGAGCACATCGGCGAACCCCGTGGTGGTGATCAGCGCGGTCGCGGCGCCACGACGCTCGAGGAGTGCGTTGGTCGCAACGGTGGTGCCGTGAACCACCAGCGACGGTGCTCCGATGGCGGCGACGCCGTCGAGCAGTGCCCGGGCAGGATCATCGGGGCTGCTGAGCCGCTTGAAGATGGTGATGCGCCCATCGCGCACCAGCACGAAGTCGGTGAACGTGCCGCCGATGTCGATGCCGAGCATGTCGATCATGATGATGCTCCCTGGTGAACTGATTGGATTGATTCGGACGCGATCAAGCCCCAGGCCAGGGCACGAGCAAGGGTGCACCGCCGGTCGGATGTGCCGAGGCGTCGTCGTAGCGTACTGCTGTGCATCTTAACGGTCGCCAGGCTCAGCGCCAGCGCCGCCGCGATCTGCCGGTCGGTCTGGCCGGCGGCGATTCCCTGCAGCACGGCGCGCTCGCGAGGCGCCAGGGGGTCGGGCGCGTTGCGCATGGCCATGCATAACTGCCAAAGGGCCCGTGGTGTTGCACGGAGCGTCGCGAGGATCGGCCAGTATCCGGCGGCGACGATGGGAATCACTGTGATCAGCACGTCGTCGGGGATCAACGGGACCCACGCGGCGATGCCGGCGTGCGCTGCGGCCAGAATCTCGTGGGTGGTCGGCTGCTGGTGAATCAGGATCGTTCGCAGTGCCGGTATGTCGTGCTGCAGGGCCCGGGCGACGGCCAACCCGCCGACACCTGGCAACGCCGCGGCGATGATGAGCAGCTGCGGCATGTGGCGCTGCACCAGTCGGATGGTATGGTGCGCATGCCCGGCCGTCGCGATGACGTGCGCGGCACCGGTCTGCTCGAGCCGCGCGGCGATCCCGGCTTGTACCAGCGGTTGCGGGTGTACCACGATTGATGTCGGTGCTGCCACGATGCTCCTCGTCTTCTGCAGGCAGCAAACGGTTGCTTGCATCTTCCGCCATGCCGGCCCGCCGTCACATGATGGCGGCGCGGGTGTGGCACAGAATCACCGCACTCGGCGCCATATCGTGATGGCTCACCGGCGCGAACGGTCGCAGGCCGCTCGATCAGCGCGATGGCGGCGCGATACGTTGCAGGATAGCACGCAACCGCCCATGATCATCGGCCAGCAACGCGGCGAGTGTCCGGCCGGCGCGGACGCGATAGCCGGCGGGATCCGGCTGTACCGCGGCGGCTGCGCGCACGGTCGCCGCGATGAGCTCGTCGGCCGGCACCTGCGGCGCGGCGAGGACTGTCCGGTAGAACGCGTGCGCGTCACTGAAGCGGCAGAGCTCGGCGACGGTGCAGCCGTACACGCTGTAATGCACCGGTGGTGGCTGCGCCGGGAGATGGTGCGTGATCACGTTGCCGTCGCCGAAGCCGACGGTAATCGCCGTGAATTCGGTCTGCAATACTTCGGCCAGGTCAGGGTGCTCGCGGTAGATCTCATCGTCGAAGAGCTCGCGCCCGGTGTAACTGCGACCGCGCACGGCAGCGCGGCCGCCTGGCTCGCGGCTCCCGGTGCGGATGTCATACACCAGGCCGTAGACCACGATCTCCGGATCGCGCGATTGTGCGCGCACCAGCGTGCCGAAGGATGGTGCGGCCAACAACTCGTATGCGCCGCTGACGAACCCGGTCGTCGATGCCTCGATGATTTCACCAATGCGCTGTGGCATCTGTACCCTCCTGTCGTCTGCGCGCTCGTGCACCTTCCCATTCTACTCTGCTCTCCCCCTGGGTTGTGTGGCATGTACGCGGCACTGCTGCGCGCCTGGTTGGCCGCGCGACATCTCCACCCGTAGCAGGGCTACCCGCCGATTGTGCCGGGCTATTGGATCGTGGCTACCAGGTGCTCCGGCCGCGTGGTATCTCAGCGCGCACATCAGTCGCTCGGCCCAGGCCCGCGCCCCCTCTGCTGCCTTGGTCGGCGAGTGGCCTGTCTCCTGCCAATGGCCTGCGCGACGGCGCATGACGCACGGCAGCGTGCGGTTGTGGTTGGGTCGCACTGCGCCGAGCATGGTGGCGCGCCACCGTTGGCGGCAACCTGACAGCCCGCGACTGTCCGACAGACCCGAGGCGCAGTCTGGTATGATGCGATCAGATCGCTGATACCCGGTGATTGCGACGATTGATCCGAAAGGAGCGACACGATGACGGATCCCCGCAAGTCTGTCGGTCCTTACAAGATTGACGAAGCGCTCGAGACATCACGTGACGCCGCATTGTATCGTGCACGCGATCCCGCTACTGGCGCGCTGGTCCTCGTCGATGCGATTCATCATCCCCCCGCCGGCTGGTCAGTGCTACAGCTGCGCGAAGATCTGCGTCCGCTGCGGCATGACAGTCTCGCCGAAATCATTGATGCAGTTGTCGATGGCACATCACATTACGTGGTCTATACGTATGTTGCTGGTCAGCGTCTCGTAGAGCTGCTGCGGGATGGTGCCATGCTGGCACCCGAAGTCGTCGTGCTCCATGCGGAAGTGCTCTGTGATGTGATCGGGTATCTGCACCAGCAGACGCC
>CAIQIY010000084.1 GCA_903871975.1 uncultured Chloroflexota bacterium
CCTCATGCTCGCTGCGGCATCGTGTCGTGCTGTGCCACGCTCATCGCTGCATTCCGCCGTAGAGCACGCCGAGGCGTCGCGGATCGTTCATTCGCGGATCGACGTCGGCAGGGACCCATGGCGGGCTACTGATGCGGACCAGCAGGCTCTGCGGCGCATCGGCGGCCAGCGGCGCGGCGCGGATGGTCATGCGCACCAGCTGCGGTGCTGTGCCGAGCGTGGTGCACTGTTCACCGGCGGGCAGCGCCAGCGGATCATCGAGGCGCCACGACACTTCGTGGCTGGCGCGCAGACAGACCTGCGCCGGCGGTGCGCCGGGCGGCCGCACGCCGGCTGCCAGGAGCACGCGCAGCTCGCCCGCCATGCCCGCCGGCCAGCCAAACCGTACCAGCGCGTCGCCATCGGTCCACGCCAGCGATTGGCCGTCGAAGCGCTCGGGGCGATAGATGCCGGCTACCTGGCTGGCGTAGTCGTCGACGGCCAGCTGCGGCGGCGCGACCGATGCACCGGGCACCAGGCGGTACACGGCAAACTCGAGGGTCGCGTCGTAGCTGTTGCGCGGCTTCTGGTCGGTGAGCTGCTCGAATTCGTGCAGCGTCAGCCGGACCTGGCCCGCGGGCTCGAGGTGCTGGCCGGGCAACGCGATGCCGCCACTCGGCCCGGCCGCCAGATACACGGTGCGGCCGGCCGCCTGCCAGTTGCGCACGTAGCGTGCCAGCGGCACGGCATAGGCGTCGGGGCGCGTGCTCTTGATCGCCAGCGCGTCGCGGCCGTACAGATACGTCAGCGGCGTGGTGACCAGATCGGGCGTGTCGCGGCCGCCACTGCGGAACAGGATGATGCTCCGGTCGTCGAAGCGCGCGGCGATGCCGGCGAGTTGCTCGATGGCTCCGGCATACTCGCGGTGGCGGTAGATTGGCTGGTTGGTGACCAGCAGAAACGCCAGCAGTGCCAGCGCTGTGCCGGCGGCCAGGAGCCGACGCATGTGCCCGTTCGCTGCCAGTGCCACCAGGGCATAGGCACTGGCCAGCGCGAATGCCGGATAGACCAGTACCATGTAGCGTCGCAGGATGTAGATGTAGTGCTGGTCGCCTGCGCCGTACGTCTGGCGGATGTAGAAGACGCTTACGACCAGTGCCAGCACGAGAAACAGCCAGGAATCGCGCCGTAGCCCACGCCACCACCACAGGGCAAAGCCGGCGACGCCGACGATGACGCCGAGGGGTGAGAGATACCAGCCGACGCGCACCATATTGGCCAGCGGAATGCCGTACACCGGCCGCAGTTCGGCCGGTGCCGCGATCGGTGCGCCGATGTAGCCCTGGAGCCGCAGACATGCACCGTCGGGCTGGGCCAGCTGTGCCGGCGCCAGACAACCAGGCACAGCCGCCAGCGTCGCAGCGTCGAGGATACGCGGCCGCACCAGGTAGCCGTAGCTGGCCAGCACGACAATTGCCCCCACGACGAGTGCCAACAGCGGGCGCCGCCAGCGCGCCAGCCAGGCTTCGCCGTGGGCCAGCCATGGCGCGCCACGGCGCCACGCCAGCCACACCAACCCAACCAGCAGCAGCACCAACAACAGCTCGGCGGCAATGCGCGGCCAGTTGAAGAGCCCCTCGCCCGGCCCCAGCCGGATGCCGACCGCCGAGCCGGGGCGCGTGAGGTAATAGGTGCGCAGCGTAGGCGTGAGAAACGGCATCGCGAGCAGCGCGCTCAGTGCGGTGTCCTGGAGCCGGGCGAACAGCGTATCGAAGACATAGGCACGCGCGACGACGGCACCGTGAATCACGGCGTGAACCAGCATCGCGCCGCTGGCGAGTGCCAGCACCCGGTGTGGCGCATCGATGC
>CAIQIY010000085.1 GCA_903871975.1 uncultured Chloroflexota bacterium
CGCGGCGCAGCAGCTGGCCGATGCTCGCCGGATGCTACATGGTGGTCGCGGATGCCGCCGAGCTGGCGAGCAAGGTGTTGGCGACGCCGCGCCGTGAGCTACCCGAGCCACTCATCCGATTGCTGGCCTGGGTCCAATCGATCCTGCGCAGTGCAGTCGCCGAGAGCCTGGGTGGTGGCGTAGCCGACATCACCCAGCTTATGCTCTACAACCTGCTCGGCGCACTCTGTCGCCGCCGCCGTATCTTCCTCGCGCAGCACATGAGCCTGGACACGCAGGCACCAGTCAGCGACCTGAGCGCAGCCATCGAAGAGTTCAAGCGGCTCAGGGCGCAGCCATCGGGAGCGCCGGCGGCAGTCGGCCGCCCATCGCGCCAGGCAACACCAAGAGAGCAGCGCGGTGCAGCGCGCATGGCGGCGCCTGCAGCCAATGCAGGCGCTGCGCCCCAGGCATCGTCGCCCACCGCCGAGACGCAACTCCAGCGTGTGGCACGGTGGCTGCGTGGCCGCTCGATCCTGTTCATCGGCGGCGAACGCCGACCCGAGCACATCGAGCGCCACACGCGCACGTTCGGCCTGCGCGAATTCATCTGGGCGACGGGCGATCGTGGCCCAACGCCGAGCCAATTCGAAGCCGACATCAAACGCGACGACGTGGCCGTCGTCGTGCTGGCGATCCGCTGGTCGCGGCACAGCTTCGGCGACATTCAACAGACCTGCGATCGGTACAACAAGCCGCTGGTGCGCCTGCGAGCAGGCTATAATGAGCGCGAACTGGCGCGCATGATCGACGAGCAGGCCGGCAATCGCCTCGCGCTGGACATCACGACCTAGCATGCATGATCGGGCTGCCAGCACAGGCTGGCGAGCGAGCACCGGAGCGTTATGGGATTTCTGTTCGATGGCCTCGACGCCGAATCGTACGACCGCAGCTACAGCGACGGGCAGCTGGTGCGCCGCATCGGCGGCTATATCCGCCCCCAGGCGCGTCGCATCACCATCGCCGCGCTGGCGGTGCTCCTCACCGCCAGCCTCGACGCGCTGCTGCCGGTGATCATCGGGCATGGCATCGACGCGGTTGCCATCGAAGGATCGGGCACCACACTGCTCACCTCGGCGCTGCTGCTGGTGCTCTTCGGCAGCCTCTCGTGGATCGCCAACGCGCTGCGCCAGGGTGCATCGGCGCGTGCCATCGGCGACGTCGTGCTGCAGCTGCGCCAGGAAGCCTTCCACGCCGTCACCGCCCATGATCTGTCGTTCTACGACCGGTTCGCCACCGGCAAGATCGTCAGTCGCGTCACCTCTGATACCCAGACCTTCGCCCAGGTGATGACGCTGACAATGGATCTGGTGAGCCGCCTGATGCTGGTGGTCGTACTGCTGGGCTACCTCTTCTGGGTGAGCTGGCAGCTGTCGCTGGTCCTGCTGGCGCTCGCACCACTGATCATCGCGGCTGCGCTGGCGTTCCGCCACATCGCCCGACAGACGGTGACCTTTGCCCGCCGCATGAACGCCGCGCTGAGTGCGACGGTCCAGGAGACGGTGAGCGGCATTCGTGTCGCCAAGACATTCCGGCAGGAACCGGCGATCTATGCACACTTCGCCCGCGAGAATGCCCAGGCGCGCGAAGTGAACCTGCGGACCCGCGTGGTCTTCGCCAGCATCTTCCCGTTGCTCGGCATGCTCGCTGGCCTCGGCACCGCCATCCTGGCGTATCGCGGCGCGATCGACGTACGCGGACAAGCGATCACGCCGGGTGAGTGGTATCTGTTCATCCAGGGGTTGGGGCTGTTCTGGTTCCCGCTCACCAGCATCGCGTCGTTCTGGAGCCAATTCCAGCAGGGGCTGGCCGCCGGCGAGCGCATCTTCGCCCTGATCGATGCCGAGCCACAGGTACGCCAGTCGGGTACGGTGGCCCTGCCATACATCAGCGGGCGCATTACCTTCACCGACATCGATTTTGCCTACAAGCCG
>CAIQIY010000086.1 GCA_903871975.1 uncultured Chloroflexota bacterium
GGCATGCGCACCAGGTGGTGGTAGTAGGTGCGCGGCCGGCCGGCGGGCTCGCCGGGCATCGTGCCGAACAGGTTCTTCAGGCAGCCGGTGATCCCGGTGAACATGTGGTTCTTGATCGTCGCCAGCGAGACGACCGCGTCGGCCTCGAGCAACGCGGCGAGCATGGGGTACTGCACGAACATGGCGCCACCGCCCGGCACCGCGACCCAGCGAACCGGCGCGGTGGTGCCGTCGACGAACGGCACGGCGAATTCGCGCAAGACCGGCGCGATGGTACAGGTCTCGGCGACGGTGCGGCCGTCGTAGAGCGCATAGAAGCTCGTGTCGACGCACACCAGCTCGGCGCTGGTACGTTCGCGCAGCAGGCGCAGCACCGCCCGCACGACTGCATCGCTCACCAGTTGTTGGCGCTGGCCGGCATGCCACACCACCGCCTCCGGCGCCTTGTCCTGGTTGATCTTCAGCGCGATGCGCCGCGCACCGGCCAGCCGTTGCCAGGTTGCGTCGAGTGGCGCCACAGCGCGGCACAGCGCCCGGTAGACTGCCGCATCGTCGGCGCGGTGGTCGCACTGCACCACGCGCACGCGCGCACGTGCGTCAGACACACCGGTTCGGATCGATTACCGCCTCCCACCAGTTGTGGCTGATGCCGTCGCGTTCGCCGGGCACACACGGCAGCCGCTCGAGCCACCAGCGATGATGCTGCCGCATGTCGCCGCCACCCCATTCGCTGCACTCCACCTCGCGGCGCGTGCCGCGCAGTTCGGGAAACTCGAGCCAGTCGTCGCAGCCGCTCCAGACATAATCAGCACGCCCCCAATCATAATCCGTCCGGCTGTTGGGGGCGAAGTGCACCGTGCCGCACTGTGCCTGCCCCGGCGCCACCAGCTCATAGCGGGTGAATCGGCGCCACAGGTCGCGTTCGGCGGCCACGTGGCGCATCTGGTGTGCCATGATCGATTCGACACGATGGCCGAAGTTCTCGAGCATGCAGCCCACATCGCGCTCGACGTTGAACATCATCATCACGAAGCGCCGTTCGACCGCCGGATGCATCAGGGGTGGCGCATTGCACCAGAACGCATCACGCCCGACCATGAGCGACTCATAGTCGCCGGCGTAGGGGAACGAGAAGAACCAGACTTCGTCGAACTCGCCGCGGCGATGCCGCGCGACCAGGTCGAACGCCGCGAGTTGGGCCTGGTAGTCGATGCGATCGGGCTGATGCATCCGCCGGCTGCGCCAGCCGTCGAGGTAGCTGCGGGCGGTGTAGCGGAAGCCATCGAGCTTGACGGGGAACCATGCGGCATCGACGCGCTCGATGATGCGGTAGTGGCAATAGCCGGCGCTGGCATGCGCCAGATCATCGATGTACTGCTGCGCCAACAGGTCGGCATCGTGCCAGCCCAGGTAGCGGTGCAGGCGCACCCCGCCAGCGTGATCGATCGGCGGGTCGTGGACGATCATCAGGACGCGGGGGCGCACCGGCGCCAATCCGGCCTGGACACCTCGTGGCCGCGCCATCGGACCTCCTTTCAGAGCATGCCACCCGCCAGCAAGAGCAGAATCGCCAGCCCGGCGATGATGCGATAGATGCCGAAGCCGACGAAGCTGCGGCTGGCGACGAAGCGCAACAGCCAGCCAATGGTGAACCAGGCGACGATGCCGGAGATCAGCGCACCGAGCGCCAGGCTCGGCGCGTCGGCGATGCTGACCTCGTCGAGACTCAGCAGCAGATCGACGATGGTGGCCAGCCCGAGCGTCGGGATGGCCAGATAGAACGAGAACGCGGTCGCCGTGGTGCGGTTGAGGCCGAGCAGCAGCCCGCCGATGATCGAGGCGCCGGCCCGCGAGACCCCCGGCACCAGTGCCAACACCTGGGCCGTGCCGATCAGGATCGCCTGCCGCGGCGTGATGTCGGTCAGTGTGCTGGTGCTGATATCGCGTGGCGGCCGGCGCTCGATGATGATCAACGCCACGCCGCCGACGATCAGCGCGATGGCGATCGTCAGCGGGTTGAAGAGCGTCTCCTTGATTGGGCCGCGCACCACGATGCCGACGATCGCGGCGGGCAGAAACGCCAGCGCGATCGCCAGCCATAGCCGCTGTGTCGCCCGATCGTGGCGTACGTCGCGTATCTGTGCCAGCAATTCGTTCGCGTAGTACCCGACGACGGCGACGACGGCGCCGAGCTGGATGAAGATTTCGAATGTGCCACCGAGGCTGCCCGTGTAGCGCAGTGCATCTGATGCCACCAGCAGATGGCCGGTCGATGAGATCGGCAGAAACTCGGTGAGCCCCTCGACCACGCCGAGCACCACGACCTTCCAGCCCTCATCGACCTGTGGGATGAGGAGCAGCGCCGCCACTGCGGCGAGCATGATCACGACCCATGTGCCACGCCGTGGTGGCCGTTCCGTACTCATCGAGCGATCACTCCCCATTGTATGCCCCGACCGGCAGCCCGGCGTGCTGCCGGCGTCCGTCCGGCGCGTGGTGGGATCGGGGCACGGGCGGTGGAACCGTCGGCATGTGCTGCTGCGCCGTTCAGCGGCGTCGGCTCGCGTGCCACAACCGCGCAGCGTTCGGCACCTGGCGCGCGCCAAGTATAGCACGAACACATGGTGGCACGGCCCGGCGGCCCGGCTGCTGCTGCCGCGGCACCCATGGCCGAGGGCGGGCCTGCGCACCCAGCACCAGCGGGCCGGGGGCCATGCTGCCAGGCGACGAGCGCCGGGCCATGCGCCGCTGTGCCTTCGTGTGCACCCTCCGCCGCTCGCTGCCAGTGTCGCGAATCGGAGTATGATGGTGTCACGAGCATCGCTGTCCACGGAGGATCGAATGAATCGGATCGGCATCTACTACGCCTACTGGGCCCAGGATTGGATCGTCGACATGCTGCCCTACGTCGACCGCGCCGCCGACCTGGGCTTCGACCAGCTGGAGGTGCATGCGGGGGCGGTCGCACGGCTCGACGCTGCCGGGCGCGCGGCACTGCGCGACCGGGCTGCGGCGCGCGGCCTGGCGCTCAGCTATTGCATTGGCCTGACGCGCGAATACGATGTGGCTGCCGCCGATGCTGCAGTGCGCGCTGCCGGCATCGCCTGGCTCGAACAGATCATCCGCGCAGTCGGCGAGATGGGTGGCGGCAGTGTCGGCGGCATCATCTACAGCGCCTGGCCCGAGCAGATGCCGGCAGGGATGCTTGACAAACGCCCCGCGCTCGAGCGCAGCATCGCCAGCCTGCGGCGGGTCGCTCCGCTGGCCGAATCGCTGGGTGTGTTGCTCAACGTCGAGGTCGTCAATCGGTTCGAGCAGTATCTGTTGAACACCAGCGCCGAGGCGATCGCGTACGTGCGCGAGGTCGACAGCCCGAACGTGCGGTTGATGCTCGACACGTTCCACCTCAACATCGAGGAGGATTCGATCGGCGCGGCGATCGTGGCCGCCGGCCCGTTGCTGGGGCACTTCCACATCGGCGAGACCAATCGCCTGCCGCCGGGGCGCGGCCGCATCCCCTGGGCCGAGGTCGTGGCGGCGTTGCGTCAGATCGATTACCGCGGCGCGATTGTGATGGAGCCGTTCGTGCAGGTCGGCGGCGAGGTTGGGCGCGACATCCGGGTGTATCGGGATCTGCGCGCCGGCCGCGATCTGGACGCCGAGGCCCGTGCAGCGTTGGCGTTCACCCGGGCGGCGCTGGCGTGATGCTGCCGCCCGGGCGTGCGCGCCGCTCAGCCGGCGA
>CAIQIY010000087.1 GCA_903871975.1 uncultured Chloroflexota bacterium
GGCGCGCGCGCTGGTGCTCGGAGCGGCGCCCCACTGACGTGCGCGCCACTCCGAGCGGCCGAGCCCCGCCCGACGGACCGCTCATTCGGTGCTGGTCACCTTGCCGATATAGCGAAACGTGCCGGGCACCAGGCCGCGCCGTTCGGCAGCAGCGTACGCCAGCAGCTGGATGGGCAGGATCGCCGCAAACTCGGCGAACGGCGCATCCGCAATCGGCAGCCACGCGCCGTGGCCCGGCGCCAGCGGCCCGATCGTCAGCGTCGGCACCCCATAGCCCGCAAGCTCGGCGACCAGCGCCCGATCGAACGCCGCAGTCGGCCCGGGCTGCATGCACACCAACACACGCACGCGCGCATCGGCGATTTCGAGCGGGCCATGCCGGAACTGGGCGCTGCTCTGCGCCTCGCTGGCGCGCCGTGCGGTCTCCTTCAGCACCAGCGCACCCGAGTGGGCAGTCGCCAACGCCGGGCCACGCCCCACCACGATGATCGGCGCCTCGTCGAACCACGCCTCGTCGAGCCCGGCGACAAACGCGGGTGCCGCCGCCGCGACCGCATGCACCTGCGCCAGGGCTGGCGCCACGACCGCTGCAACCTGCGATTCGCCCAGCATGCGGGCCGCCAGCGCATGCAGCGCCAGCAGTGCCGCCGTATAGGTGCGCGTCGCCACGCCCAACTCGGCCCCCGCGAAGGTATCGATCACCACAGCCGCCCGCCGCGCCAGCGTGCTCGCCGCGGCGTTGGTCACCGCCACCAGCGGCACCGACGGCGCCAGGCGCTCCAGCACGCGTCGCGCTTCGATCGTCTCGCCCGACTGCGAGATCACCACCAGTGCCGTCGCAGCATCGAGCGTGCCACCGAAATGCAGCAGCTCGGCCAATTCGACCCAGTGCACCGGCAGGCCTGCCGCAAACAGGCGCAGCACCGCCGGATACGCCGCCGCATGCGAGCTGCCCATACCGCTGAACACGATGCGCGTGATCCCGGGGCGGCCCAGGATCGCGGCCGCCGCATCGAGCGGCCCACCAGCCGCCGCGTGGCGCTGCGCCGCCGCATCAAGCATCGCCGGCTGCGCCAGAATGTCCTCACGAAGCGCTGATTGCATCTTGTCCCCTTGACAGTGGCGCCGCGTTCGTGCTACCGTCGCGCTATCCCCGATGTTCCACTGGTCCTACCCAGCAGGAGGAGCCTCGCATGCGGATCCGCGGCACACACCACATCGCTCTGCGTACGTCCAATTTCGCCACGATGCGGCACTTCTACAGCGACGTGCTCGGCATGGCCTATCTCGGTGGCTTCGCCGGCACCAACATCATCTTCCTCGATGCCGGCACGACCACCGTCGAACTGATCGAGGCCGAAGGCCCGGCAGCGCCGGCCACCCAGGGCTGGCACCACCTGGCGCTCGAAGTCGACGACACCGACGCCGCCTACGCCGAACTGCACGCGCAGGGCGTGCCGTTCCACATCGAACCGCGGTCGGTACCACCCGAGGCCCCGGTCGTGCGGCTCGCATTCTTCACCGACCCCGACGGCAACCAGGTCGAGCTGTTCCAACCGATCGGCGCGCGCTACCCGACGCAGTGATGCGCCACGATCCCGCGCAGCGCACCGATGCCGGGCCAGGGATCGCCCGGCCGGTCGTAGACCAGCGTATACGGGCCGGCAAACCCGGCGGCGACGCTGGCGTCCAGGCATTGTTCGAGTTCGCTGCCGACGATCGCGCCATCGGCCGAGTAGTGGGCCTTGACATGGATCGACTCGGCCAAGGGTGCTACGGCACCAAACTCGCTGACGCGATTGGCGAGCGGAAAGTTGCCGATGTCGGCACACAGCCCGACGGTGCTGCCGGCGGCGGCGATGATCGCGCGACAGCTCTCGGCCGTCGCCGCCAACGCACGGAAGTTCTCGGTCAGCACACGCACGCCGAGCGGTGCTGCATGGGCAGCCAGCCGGCGCAGCGCCGCGACCGAGCGCTGGCGTGCGGTGGCATCATCGGCCGGGGCATCACCGGCGATCACGCGTACGTGGCTGGCACCGAGCCGCGCGGCGACGTCGATCCAGCCGGCGATCATCGTCTCGTCGTCGGCGGCACGGTGTGCATCGGCCGCACTCAGATCACCGGCATCGATCAGCACGCTGAAGATCTCGACGTCGGCCGCGTCGCACGCCGCACGCACCTGTGCCAGCATGGCGTCGTCGGTGCGCATCAGATGGAAATGGCAGATCTCCAGCGTCGCGATGCCTGCCTGGCGCATGCGCGCCGGCACTTGCTCGAGCGTCAGCTCGGCAGCGATCGTCGGCAGCCCCGGGCCACGGCCGATCTCGGGCGCACCCAGCAGACGATGCAGGCTCCAGGTTGTCAGCGATAGACGGCGCATGATTCCTCCAGACTCGTCGGAGACGTCCGGGATTGTAGCACAGACACCCAGCCGCAGTCGTGGCGGTTCGGCGACCCGCACGGTGGAGCCATCCGTCCACACCACCACCGGGAGAGAGCAGCCATGCAGATGGATGACGCGATGCGACGCCGGCTGGCCGATGAGTTGCTCATCAGCCTCGATCGCCGGCGGATCACCACGCGACCGACGAGCCTCGGGGCATTCGATCTCGAGGATGCCTATGATGTATTGGGCCGCCTGACGACGCTGCGCCGACAGCGTGGCGAGCGGCCGATTGGCTGGAAGATCGGGTTCACCAATGCGGCATTGTGGCCAGCGTACGGCGTCGATCGGCCATTGTGGGCACCCGTGTACAACACGACCGTGACGCAGTCGCTGTTCGGCACGGCCGAGCTGGCGACGAGCGAGCTGGTTGCGCCGCGCCTCGAGCCGGAGATCGTATTCGGGCTGGGTGCTTCGATTCGCGCGGCGCGGCCGGACCCGGCCGATGAGGAGGCGGTGCTGGCCGAGATCATCTGGATGGCGCTCGGCTTCGAGATCGTCGACTGCCACTACCCCAACTGGCAGTTCACGTCGGCCGAGTGTGCCGCCGACTTTGGGTTGCATGCGCGGCTGATCGTCGGCCCCAAACACTACCTGCAGCACGGCCGGCGCTCGCGCATGACCCAGATGTTGCGCGAGTGCTCGCTCGAGCTGACCCGCGATGGCAGCGTGGTGGATCGCGGCGTCGGGGCGAATGTGCTGGGCAGCCCGCTGCGTGCCCTCGGATTCCTCATCGACGCGCTGGCACGCCAGGGTGGCGAGGGCCTGCGCGAAGGTGATGTCGTCACGACTGGCACGCTCACGGCAGCATATCCGATCGCGGCCGGACAGATCTGGCGTTCCTCGGTCGAGCAGTTGCCGCTGGCATCGCTGCGGCTGACGACCACCTGAACGCCACGCCCGTTGATCGCTGCGTCACAGGCGCAGCTGGGCACCCGACACATAGCGGGCGGCGATGGCGCCACGATAGACGGTGAGGCAGCCCTGCCCGGCCACCGACCACGGCTGGCGATTGAGATCGCCGGACACCAATGCCGCGGTTCGTTCGTCGATGCCCAGCAGGATGGCATCGGGCAATGTCTGGCGCAAGCGCGCGATCCAACGCTGCCCGTAACGGTCGTAATGTGGCACGATGCAGACGTTGGGCAGCGTGCAGAGGCCGCGTATCGTGCGCCCGGTCTCGGGGTGATAGACATATTCGCCGAAGATCATCGCGCCGGCGCTGCTGCCGGCCAGCACCGCCCCGGCTTCGTAGCGCTGGCGCATCATCGCTGCGCACCGGCTGCCCACCAGGGCCTGCGCCAGATAGGCAGGCGAACCGCCGGGCAGGTACACCACATCGGCGTCGGCGAGTGCTGCCACCACTGCCGGATCATCGGCGCTGGCACGATCGATGACCGGCACGACGGCGACGTCGGTGGCACCCAGGGCGGCAAACCAATCGAGCGCATTGCGGCCGGCGCGCGCGTGGCCATCATCGGCGGCTGCCGCCGTGGGCAGCACACGGATCACCGCGCCCACGCCACCGGCGGCGCGCAACGCCAGTTCATCGACCTCGCGCATGCGTCCGCCGAACTCCTCGCCGCCCGCCAGCACCAGTGTTCCGGTCATGCCAAGCTCCTTCATCATCGGGTTCCTGTTGCCACGTCGAATCGGCTATAATCGCGCGGGGCGCGACGTCTGTGCCAGAGGGGGGATCCATGCGCATCACCAGGGCCGTCATCACCGCCGCCGGGCGCGACCAGCGTGCGTTGCCGCTGCAGCGCATCATCGACCGTGGCGGCACCACGCGCTCGGTGCTGGCGATCATCATCGACGAAGCACTCTCCAGCGGCATCGACGAAGTCTGCATCGTGGTGAGCCCGGGCGACACCGCGGCCTATGCTGCCGCCGCCCCCGAGCACGCCAGCCGATTGCGCTTCATCGAACAACCGGCACCACGCGGCTACGGCCACGCCGTCGCCTGCGCCAGGGACTTCGTCGGCGACGAGCCCTTTCTGCACCTGGTCGGCGATCATCTGCACGTCAGCGACGACGCACGCAGCTGTGCCCAGCAACTGGTCGAGCTCGCCGTCCACGAACACTGCGCCGTCTCGGCAGTCCAGGCCTCGCGCGAGCATCTGCTCCCCTACTATGGCGTCATCGGCGGGCGGCGGATCGCCGGCCGGCGCGATCGCTACCTGGTCGAAGAAGTGATCGAGAAGCCGACGCCGACCGAGGCCGAGGGGCGGCTGGCGGTACCGGGGCTGCGTGCCGGCCACTACCTGTGCTTCTTCGGCATGCACGTCCTGACTCCGGCGGTGATGCACATCCTTGAGGCGATGGTCGCCGACGCCCCGGACGACGCACGCATCCAGCTGTCGCCGGCACTCAGCCGGCTGGCGGCGCAGGAGCGGCTGCTGGCGCTCGAAGTCATCGGTGCGCGCTATGATGTCGGCGTGCGATACGGCCTGCTGAATGCCCAGCTGGCGCTGGCTCTCGGCGGCCCCGACCGCGCCGAAGTCCTGGCGATGCTGGTCGAGCTGCTGGCGCAACGGCGCTAAAGGGTATAGCCACGGCGCCGCGCGACCTCTTCCTTGTGTTTGCGGAACAGCACATCGCGCTCGGTGCCACGCAGGGTGCGCGAGTAGCTGTCGAGGATGCGCTCGACTTCGGTGTCGATCTCATCTTCGATGGCCAGGTCGGCGCTGATCGCCGCGGCAATGGCACGGATGCGCAGCGTCCGCGCTTCGGTTGGTCGCTGGCCGTTCGGCGGGCGGTATTCGAGCGCACCGCGTTCGGCGAGCTCGTCGGACAGCCGTTCGGCGATCCGTTGGATCTTCTCGGGCGTCAAGCGCATCGCGGCCTCCCGTCACAATTGCACCCGGCCCAGTTCGGCCTCGAGGCGCTGCAC
>CAIQIY010000088.1 GCA_903871975.1 uncultured Chloroflexota bacterium
GGATTCCTCGCGCTGCCATGGTATGATGGGCAGCGCGTCGTACGATGGACCTACCAGGGAGGCAGTCCATGCCATCGGCTCTGTTCGTCTGGGGTGGCTGGGATGGCCACGAACCACAGCAATGCCGCGACATCTTCGTTCCCTTTCTGGGTGATCACGGGTATGCGGTCACCGTCTCGGACACCCTTGATGCCTATCTCGATCACGAGCGCATGCATGCGTACGATCTGATCGTTCAGATCATGACGATGAGCTCGATCAGCCGTGAGCAGGAAGCCGGTTTGCTGGCGGCCATTCGCAGCGGTGTCGGCTTTGCCGGCTGGCATGGTGGCATGGCCGACGCGTTTCGCATGAACACCGAGTATCAATTCATGGTCGGTGGGCAATGGGTCGCGCACCCCGGCAACATCATCGACTACACCGTGCAGATCCGCGACCATGATCACCCGATCACCGCGGGCCTCGCCGATTTCGCGATGCATTCGGAGCAGTACTACATGCATGTCGATCCCGGCAATGCCGTCCTCGCAACTACAACCTTCGGCGCCGAGCACTGCGACTGGATCGCGGGTACGGTGATGCCGGTGACCTGGACGCGCATGTGGGGTGCCGGTCGCGTCGCATATTCGTCTGTCGGCCATGTAGCACGAGATTTTGACGTCCTCGAAGCTCGCACGATGGTCCAGCGCGGCATGCTGTGGGCCAGTCGTGCCGGGCGCTGAACCGAATTGAGGCAATGATGGCTCCGGCACCAATCAACGTTGGCATCATTGGGTGTGGCAACATCAGCGGCATCTATCTCGAGAATGGCCACATCTTCGAGGCATTCACCATCGTCGCCGTCGCCGACATCGAGATGGATCGCGCCCGCGCCCGCGCCGCCGAATATGGTGTACCGCGCGCATGCACTGTCGATGAGCTGCTCGCCGATCCGACGATCGACCTGGTGATCAATCTGACCATTCCGGCGGCACACGCCGAGGTTGCATTGCGCGTCGTCGAGGCTGGCAAGTCGGTCTACAACGAGAAGCCACTGGCGACGACGCGTGCCGACGGTCAGGCGTTGCTCGCTGCTGCTGCAGCGCGTGGTGTGCGCGTCGGCTGCGCTCCCGATACGTTTCTCGGCGGTGGGTTACAGACATGCCGCAAGCTGATCGACGATGGTTGGATCGGCCGACCGGTGGCGGCTACGGCGTTCATGATGAGTCACGGCCCCGAGAGCTGGCATCCCAATCCGTACTTCTTCTATCAGCCCGGCGCCGGGCCGATGTTCGATATGGGCCCCTATTACCTGACTGCATTGATTCATCTGATCGGCCCGGTGCGGCGCGTCACCGGCTCGGCACAGATCACCTTTGCCGAGCGTACGGTCACCAATCAGTACAACTATGGCGATACCATCCCGGTGAATACCGCGACACATGTCGCCGGTGTGCTCGATTTCGTCGGTGGTGCGGTCGGCACGATGATCACGACATTCGACGTGTGGAGCGCTGGACTGCCACGCATCGAGATCTATGGCACCGCCGGATCGCTCAGCGTGCCCGATCCGAATACGTTCGATGGGCCAGTGCGCATCCGACGCGCTGGTGCCCCGGAGTGGTCTGATGTGGCACTCAGCCACGGCTTCACGAAGAACAGCCGCGGTTTGGGCGTGGCCGACATGGCGTCAGCCATGCGCAGCGGCCGGCCACATCGTGCAAATGGCGAGATGGCCTACCACGTGCTCGACCTGATGCACGCGTTTCACGACGCTTCGCGCGAAGGTCGCCACATCGAGGTGGCGTCGACGTGTGCCCGACCGGCGCCGTTGCCGCTCGGCCTCAGCGATCGCTCCGTCGACTGATCGATCGGCAACCGATGCACCAGAGCCACGGCACCCCCGTGGCTCTGCGATGAATCGACGCTTGGGCCATGCCGCGGCGTCGTCAGACGCCTGGAGGAGTGGTAGCAGGAGCCGGCGGCGGATTGCCACGGCCAAACCACGTGCGCCACTCACGCTGCTCCCAGACGACCAGCAACTGCGCAGCGTTGAAGATGGACGAGAATGTACCGCTCAGCAACCCGATGGTGAGGATGAGCACGAGGTTGCGGATGCTGGCGCCGCCGAACAACAACAGTGCCAGCAAGGTAAAGAACGTGGTGAGCTGGGTATTGATCGAGCGTGGCAGTGTCTGGACGATGCTGTGATTGACGATGTCGGCGAATGACTCGCCAGGCCTTCGGCCAATCAGGTTCTCGCGAATCCGGTCAAACACGACGATGGTGTCGTGAACCGAAAAACTGATGATGGTGAGGAGCGCGGTAAGAAACAAGGCATCGACTTCGAGACCGATCACCTGCCCCAGGATGGATGCCACCCCCAGCACCACCAAC
>CAIQIY010000089.1 GCA_903871975.1 uncultured Chloroflexota bacterium
AGGTGGCGCGGCGGTTCAACAGCCTGTACGGCGACGTGCTGCCCGAACCCGATACGCTGATCGGCGATGTGCCGAACCTGGTTGGCATCGATGGCAAGGCCAAGATGTCGAAGAGCCTCGATAATGCCATCTACCTCAGCGACGACGCGAAGACCGTCGAGCAGAAGGTTCGCACGATGTACACCGATCCGAATCGCGTGCGCGCCGACATTCCCGGTCGCATCGAGGGGAATCCGGTGTTCATGTATCACGATGCGTTCAACCCCGATACCGCCGAGGTCGACGACCTGAAGGATCGCTATCGCACCGGCCGCGTCGGCGATGTCGAGGTGAAACGCAAACTCGCCGCGGCACTCAATCGCTTCCTCGACCCGATCCGCGAACGACGTGCGGCGTTCGAGCGCCAACCACGCATCGTCGAGGAGATCCTCGCCGCGGGGAGCGAACGGGCACGCCGCGAGGCCAATGAGACGCTCGACCGTATGAAATCGGCGATGGGTTTGCGCTTTCTGTGATGGCATGATGCCCATGGTACTGGCGCAATCGCGCCATGTCGGAGGAGACCGCGATGCAGATCCAACCTTCATTGCTGCAGATCGAGGCGTTGCGCGCCGCCGGCAATCTGTGCCCGGTCTATGCCGAGGTCCTCGCCGATCTCGAGACGCCGGTGTCGGCGTTTCTGAAGGTGGCGCGCGGCGCGTATGCGTTTCTGCTGGAGTCTGTCGAGGGTGGCCAGCATATCGCCCGCTATTCGTTCATCGGTACCGATCCGTACCTGACGCTGCGCTTCGAGGGTGGCGTGGCATCGGCGATCCAGCAGGGGTACAAGCAGACGCTGCCGTACACCGATCCGCTGGCGTTGCTGCACTCGTATCTGGTCGAATATCGCCCGGTGCGACTGCCTGATTTGCCACGGTTCGTCGGCGGTGCGGTGGGCTACCTGAGCTACGATGCCGTCGATGCGTTCGAGCGCTTGCCGCGACCGGCCACGCGCCGCTACGAGATCCCCGATGGGGTCTGGCAGTTTGTCGATCAGCTGCTGGTGTTCGATCACGTGCGCCATACCATCAAGGTGATCGCGCATGTGCATCTCGATGCCGCCGATCTGGCGGCGGAATATCAGCGCGCTGCCGACCGCATCGCCACGCTGGTCGAACGCCTCGCGGCGCCGCTGCCGGCCGACGCGGCGCTTCAGCCGATGGGCGAACGGTCCGCTGCAGCCGCGGCACCGACCTCGAATGTCAGCCCCGAGGAGTACGCGCGCCGGGTGCGCCAAGCCCAGGAGTACATCGCTGCCGGCGATATCTTTCAGGTGGTGCCGTCACAACGCTTCAGCCAGCCGGTGACCGCCCATCCGTTTGCGATCTATCGTGCGCTGCGCACCATCAACCCGTCGCCGTACATGTTCTACCTGCACATGCCCGACGCCGACCTGGTCGGCGCGTCGCCCGAATTGCTGGTGCGCGTCGAGGACGGCATGGTGACGACGCATCCGATCGCCGGGACGCGGCGCCGTGGTCGCGATGCCGCCGAAGATGCGGCGCTGGCGGCCGAGCTGCTCGCCGACGAGAAGGAGCGCGCCGAGCATCTGATGCTGGTGGATCTCGGACGCAATGATATCGGGCGGGTGTCGCAGCCGGGTAGCGTGCGTGTGCCGATGTTCATGCAGGTCGAGAAGTTTAGCCATGTGATGCATCTGGTGAGCCATGTGACCGGTACGATCCGTGATGACCTGACGGCACTCGATGCGCTGCGTGCGTGCTTCCCGGCCGGGACGGTGAGCGGCGCGCCGAAGATCCGTGCGATGGAGATCATCGCCGAGCTCGAGCACGAGCAGCGCGGCATCTATGCGGGCGCGGTGGGGCATGTCGGGTTCAATGGCGATCTCGATACCTGCATCGCGTTGCGCACGATGCTGGTGCAGCACGGCATGGCATATGTGCAGGCCGGCGGCGGTGTCGTGGCCGACAGCGATCCACAGGCGGAATACGATGAGAGCTGCAACAAGGCCGCGGCATTGCTGCGCGCCATCGAACTGGCCGAGCGCCTGGGGAGGGACCCGTGATCCTGTTGCTCGACAACTATGACTCGTTCACCTATAACCTGTATCAATATCTCGCCGAGCTCGGTGCGACGGTGGTGGTGCGCCGCAACGATGAGGTGACGGTCGACGACGTGGCAGCGCTGGCGCCGGCGGGCATCGTGATCTCGCCGGGGCCATGCACGCCCGCCGAAGCCGGCATCAGCGTCGAGCTCATCCGCCAGCTGGGCAGCCGGACCCCGCTGCTGGGCGTGTGCCTGGGGCATCAGGCGATCGGCGCGGCATATGGTGGCGTAGTGATACGTGCGCCCCAGGTGATGCACGGCAAGCTGTCGGCGATCATGCACGCTGGCCAGGGCGTCTTCGCCGGCCTGCCGCAGCCGTTCCGCGCGACACGCTATCATTCGCTGATCGTGCGTCGCGCCGATCTGCCCGCCGAGCTCGAGGTGACCGCCTGGACCGATGATGGGCTCGTGATGGGCGTGCGCCATCGCCAGCACCCGGTCGAGGGCGTTCAGTTCCATCCGGAATCAATCATGACCGAGCATGGCCATGCGCTGCTGCGCAATTTCGTCGAACGCACTGCGTGATGCCCGCCAGCCCAGGTGCCCCCCAGGAGCGGCGCCGCGCTGGTCGCCGGCGTTGCTCCCTGCGCCGATGCGCGCGCACCGACGGCAGCGTGACACGAAACAGCGCCCCTGCCTGGTGTGGTTCCCGGGAGATCAATGCCGCGGTGCTCGGGCAGCCGTGGTCGCCGGCGGCATGGCCCGGATCACGGGTCCCGACGTGCCAGCGCGGCCCGGCGCTGGGCTGCGGCTGCGGTGCAGCGACACGCGGGATCGGTGCACAGGAGTGTCGCCGGGTCGGCCCGGATCAACGCCGTGGCGACGTCGAGGATGGCGCGCAGCGGGATGAGGCGCGCGCGGCAGGCGCCGATCCGTTGCTCGCGCGTGTACGGGGCGAGGTGTGCCGCGATCGCGTCGAAGCGATGGCTATCGCCGGGCAGGTTGGGGTATTCGCCCCAGATGCCCGGCGCATGCACCGCATACCGAAAGAAGCGCGCCCGTTCGAGGCGTTGCTCGGCGAGATGGATGGCGGTCGTGCTGGTATGGTCGACGCCAAGCAACAGCACCGCCCCGTCTCGCGCCTCGAGCGCGTCGAGTGGCCCGAGCGGCCAATCCAGGCGCTGTGCCGCGAG
>CAIQIY010000090.1 GCA_903871975.1 uncultured Chloroflexota bacterium
GCGATCGACGTCGGCGTCATCGACGTACAGCCCTTCGGTGTCAACCAGTTGCTGCATCGCCAGGTTGGTGATCAGACTGCGCTCAGCCATCGGCAGAGCCGAGTCGATCACTGATTCGCGGGTACGCCCTTGCGCCTCGTACACCTGTTCGGGCTTGACGCCATAGCGCGCATATTGCTGCTCGTCGCGCGCAACCATACGTTCGGATTCGCGGCGCACCAGTGCGTCCGGCACATCGATGGTCGAACACGCCACCAGTTGTTCGGCGAACGAATCGAGTGCCGCGCGCTCGGCCCGTTGCCGCGCCTGCCGATCAAGATCGGCGCGGACGGATACACGATATGCCGCCAGATCGCCGTCGAACTTCTCCAGCGCCGGCAGCTCATCCCACTCGGGCAGTATGCGATCCTTGACCTCGAGCAGCTTCACCGCAAAGGTGACTGCCCGGCCAGCTACCGATGCGTCGGCGTAATCGGCCGGCATCTGCGCGTTGATCAGCGCGGCTTGGCCAGGGGTGAGGCCAACGATGCCATCGCACAGCCCGGGCGCCAGGCGATCCGGCTCAAGGACCAGCGTCGTGCCGGGGATCGGTGCGTCGCCCTCGCGCTTGTCGACTGCCTGACCATCAACGAATGTTTCGAGCTCGACCTGGACCTGATCGCCGAGCTGTGCGGCGCGCTCGGCTTCGGGTTGCCGCAGCACGACGTGGCGCTCGCGGATCGCTGCGAGCTGCCGCTCGAATGCCGCGTCATCGATGATGTCTGGTGCCACCGTGAGCCGGATGCCGCGGTAATCGCCGAGCTCGACTGTCGGTGCTACCGGAATATCGACCACGAACTGATACGGCTCGTCGTCGATCTGTATGTCACGGACAGTTGGTTGTGCAACTGGCTCGATCGCTTCCTGCGTCAATGCCGTGCGAAAATGTTGCTGCACGATGTCGTCGGCAGCCTCGGCCATCAGACTGCTCCGGCCAATGAAGCGCTCGACGATGACACGGGGCGCTCGCCCACGGCGAAACCCGGGAATTTCGTACCGCTGCGACAGCCGCCGAGCAGCCCGCTCGAGGCCCCGCTCGCGCTCGGCACGATCAAGTTCGACCGTCATGACGATCGTGCTCCGCGGCTTTCTCTCCGTCGTAACCTTCACCGGAACCACTCCAATCTCGGCATTGCATCGAATGCAAAGGATCTTTGCCGCATTATAGCACGAAGATGTGCGACGGGGACATCCGCCGGGACGGCAAGTGGTGTGTCAAGAATATATTCCGGGAGCCGCGGCGAACCGCTGCTGCCCGCGGCGACAGGCGGCGACATGGTTCGCCATGCGGGGCATGCTGGCCCGACGACAGCACCAGAGCGGCCATTTCGTGGTAGGATTGCCGCGATATCGCGCCAGCAGCCAGCTGCCCGGCGATGCCGGATGGTAGTTGCACGGGCCAGACACCACACGACTCCCGGGCGGGTGTCCGGCACAGCCTGACCGGAAGCCGCATCGGCGCACAGCCAGGGAGCCGAGCCGCAGGTTGACGCAGCAACACAAGCGTTGATGAAGGAGCCACGTCATGGATGACCTCGCGACGGCGCTGGCTGCGGGCGGATTGTATCTCGATGGTCGTTGGTGTGCAGCCGGCGATGGCGGGCAGGCACAGATCGTCGAGGCAGCGACCGGTGCGCCGCTCGGCACGGTGGCACGGGCGTCGCGTCACGACGTTGATCGCGCCGTCGCGGCGGCACGCGCGGCCTTCGACCGTGGCCCCTGGCCGCACACGCCGGGGCGCGAGCGTGCGCGCATCCTGCATGCGATCGCCGATCTGATCGAGCATCAGTCGGCGGCGTTCGCCGAGCTCGAGGCGCGCAACCTCGGCGTGCCGCTACGCAAGGCGATGTTCGTCGATGTACCGATGGCAGTCGAGCATCTCCGCACATTCGCCGAGCTGGCGCGCCTGCATCCATACGAACCACTGCCGTGGACTGACATGCCGTCGGTGAGCTGGAACTTTGTGTGGCGTGAGCCGATCGGCGTGTGTGCGCAGATCCTGCCCTGGAACTATCCGTTGCTGATGGCGGTGTGGAAGCTGGCGCCAGCGCTGGCGACCGGCAATACGGTCATTCTCAAGCCGGCGTCGGCGACGCCGTTGACGGCACTGATGCTGGTCTCGGCCATCGATCGGGCCGCGCTGTTGCCACGCGGCGTGCTGAATCTGCTCACCGGCCCCGGCGTCGAGATCGGCGAGGCACTCGCCGGACATGCCGGCGTCGACAAGGTGTCGTTCACCGGCTCGACGGCCGTGGGACGGCGCATCATGGCGCTGGCAAGCGATACGATCAAGCGCGTCACGCTCGAGCTCGGCGGGAAATCCCCGAGCCTGATCCTGCCGGATGCCGACCTCGACCTGGCAGTGGATGGCGTGTTGTTCGGCGTCTATTTCAATGGTGGGCAGAGTTGCGAGGCTGGTACGCGGTGCCTGGTGCCGCGGGAGCACTACGAAGCTGTCATCGCACGGCTGGTGCGGCGCGTCCAGGCACTCACCGTCGGCGATCCACTCGATCTGGCCACCGACATCGGGCCGCTCGTGTCGGCGAGTCAGGCTGCCACCGTCGAGCGGTATATCGCCAACGGCCTCGCCGAAGGTGCACGGCTGGTCGCCGGCGGTGGCCGGATCGCGGTGCCCGGATGTGCGGCCGGCGCGTTCATCGCACCGACGATCTTCGCCGATGTTCACAACCAGATGACCATCGCCCGCGAGGAAATCTTCGGTCCGGTGCTGGCGGTCATGCCCTACGACAGCATCAGCGAGGCGATCGAGATCGCCAATGCCAGCCCCTATGGCCTCGGGGCGGCGGTGTGGTCACGCGACATCCAGGCGGCGATCGAGGTGGCGCGGCGCATCCGGGCGGGGACTGTCTGGATCAACGATCATCACCTGATCGTGCCGCATGCGCCGTTCGGTGGTTACAAGCAGAGCGGCCTTGGCCGCGAACACGGGCTGCAAGGTATGCTGGCATACACCGAGACGAAGCACATTCACGTGGATCTGTTCCAGCGCCGCCAGGGACGCATCTGGTGGGATGTGTTGCTGCCGCCCGAAGACGGCGCCTGAATGTGCAGGGGCCGGCGCGCAGCCGTGTTGGCCGCGCGGCCGGCGGTGATGTGACTACAGGCGCTCGCGTACCAGCTGGGCGATGTCGGTCGGCAACCGCGCGACAGTGACACCGAC
>CAIQIY010000091.1 GCA_903871975.1 uncultured Chloroflexota bacterium
CTCCGTGCCGGCGGCGCGGGCCGATGCCGGCGCAGTGGCGCAGAACCCGGCACTGCCGTTCGACGCATCTGCCGCCACGACGCCGCGCTGGCGTGCGCTGACGCAATACGCCAACGCCTACATCCTGGCGACAGGCAGCGACGGCGCGCTGGCGATCATCGACCAACACGCGGCGCACGAACGCGTGACGTTCGAGCGCGTACGGCAGCAGCATGCCGCGCGGGCCATCGAACGCCAGCGGTTGTTGCTCGAGCTGCCATTGGCACTATCGCCAGCCGCACGCGTGGTCGTGCAGCAGCAGCGCGCTGAGTTTGCCGCGTGGGGGTTCGAGTTCGGCGGCACCGACGACGCGCCCACGCTGCGGGCAGCGCCGGCCAGCATCGCTGCATCACAGCTCGCAGCCGCGGTACTCGACGCCGTCGACCACCTGACCGACGCGGGCGGCGATCCCGGTGCCGCGCGCGACGAGCGCTGGCTGATCACGCTGGCGTGCCACACCTCGGTGCGCGCGGGCACGCGGTTGTCTGGCGACGAGCAACAAGCGTTGCTCGAGCAGCTGGCGGCGTGCGAACAACCGCATCACTGCCCACATGGCCGGCCCACCAGCATCGTGATCACGCCACAGCAGCTCGCGCGGCGGTTCGGTCGCCTCGGCGCACCGTGATGCACCCACACCCGTGGCAACCGGCCCCGACGCCGTCGACCACCTGGCGGACGCGGGCGGCGGGCGCTGGCTGATCACGCCGGCATGCCATACCACTGCCCGCATGGCCGGCCACCAGCCGCGTGATCACGCCACAGCAGCTCGCGCGGCGGTTCGGCGCCGACGTGAAGCACCAGCGGCAGATGCAACCGTGCGTCGCCTGCCCGGCCAGTCGGCGACATGCGCCAGCGCAGCAGCACGACGAACGCGCCGCGCCATGGTGCTCACCAGCTCACACCGGTGCGCGCATCGCTGCCGGCCGCCCACGGATTGGCCCCACGCGCACTGGTCACCTCGTCGAGGTAGTCGGCACCGATGAACTGCTCCAGGTAGCGAATCTCCTCGGCGACATCCTCGCGGCGCTGCGCATCGGCGATGCCGGCATCACGCTCCTGTTTCAGCTGCGCCAACCGCGCCAGCGACTGCTCGACCACCTGGCGCGTCAGGCGCGGCCGACCACCATCGACGCGCGACTCGCCGCGCACCGCGCTCTGGCGCGTCGGGTTGATGAACGCGCTGCTCCACGAGGTATCGGCTACACCCTGCGTCGGATCCGTCGTCCCATCGGGGCGCAGCACCGGCAGCGTCGCACCACTGAAGTTGGTCAGCCGCGAGGTGTTCTTGCTCAGCCAGCCGCGCACGCCGACGAGATTGGCATTGCGCAGGTCGGCATCGACCAGATTGGTGCCGGTGAGGTCGGCGCCCTGCAGGTCGGCGTTCTGCAGATTGGCCATCTGGAACTTGACGCCCGACAGGTTGGCATGCTGCAGATTGGCCTTGACCAGATTGGCGCGCCGCATGTCCGAGCCAGAGAAATCGACCCCGGCGGCAGAGACCATGCCATGTTCGCCGGTCGGATAGGGCAGGCTCGACGTCTTCTCGAGCTGAAGGCCGCGGAAGTCGGCGCCTGCCGTGAGGAAGCGGCCGTTGGGCAGCGCCGGCGTCCCGAGATTGCGCGTCTTGATGCCGAGTTCGCGCTGGCGTGCCTGCATGCGTTCGGCAGCATTGGCGGGCCGACCCTGTTTCCTGGCCTCGGCTTCGCGCACCGCCTGCTCGACACTGCGGCGTTCCTTGTCGGTGCGTTGCTGCGCCAGCGCCGCCGTCCCGCGCTGGTCGCGCAGTTTGGTGCGCCGCTCGAGCTGCGCGCTCGCCCGCTTCAGGTCGCCCTC
>CAIQIY010000092.1 GCA_903871975.1 uncultured Chloroflexota bacterium
CAGCACGACGCCGGCGATGATCAGCGCCAGGCCACCGAGCTGTGCCGGGCCGATCGCCTCGCCGAGCAGCCCGACTCCGTAGGCCAGTGCGAATGGTGGCAGCAGATACGACACCAGGCTGCTGCGTACTGCACCGACCTGCGCGAGGAGCCAGTAGAACAACAGATACGCGACTCCGCTGCACAAGACTGCCAATCCGGTGAGTGCCGCCAGCGCCGCAGGCGACGGCCACGCGACCGGCATGGCGCCACCGAGCCACGCCACCGGCAGGATCACCGCCAGACCGGCGATCTGCTGGCCGGTCGCCGGGATGAGTGGCGGCAGCTCGCGGAATGCGCGCTGGCCGTACAGCCCGGTGATTGCGTAGCAGGCTGCTGCGAGGACGATCGCCCCCTGGCCGGCCAGCGAACCCGTCAGTCCGCGCCAGTCGACGTCGAGGGTGACCACCACGCCGGCGAAGCCGACGGCGACGCCGAGGACCTGTGCGGCGCGCAGCGGTTCGCGCGCGAACGTGCGGGCGAACAATACCGAGAAGAGCGGCGTGGCGGTGATCAGGATCGAGGCCAGCCCGCTGCTGACGCTGCGCTGGCCCCAGCTGATGAGCCAGAATGGCAATACCAGCCCGACGACCCCCATGAACAACAGCTGCCCCCATAACCGTGCATCGCGCGGGAGACGCGCGCCACGCAGCCGCATCACCAGCCATAACAGCGCCGCGGCGCCGCCCAGACGGATCGCGACCAGCGCTGCCGGCGTCACTTCGGCCACAGCAATGGCATTGAACAGGAATGCGGCGCCCCAGATGGCCGCCAGCAACAACAACGCGGCCGTCGCACGGAGTGACATGACGATTCCTCCACCGGCATCCGCCGCGAGCCCGACGCTCGCGCCGAGGAAGGACGTCGATGCTGGCCCACAATACCACGCGGCGCGCGTTCTGCCAACCACTGTCGCAGGCGTTCCATCGCGATCGCGAAGCCGCAGCGCCCATCGATCGCAGGCCCAGGCATGCGGGGGTCGTGGCGCGGTGGTAGCGCTGACGCGCTCGGCTTTGGCGCAGGCTCAGGCATGCGGGGGTCGTGGTATACTTGCGATAACTCAGCATCCCGGCCCGCACCATCAACACCCAAGTCCTCGGTGTACCCTTCGGTGTGGCACCGCCATGCACCGGGCACCCGATCCAACGGCGGGCATGCGCCGGCACGCGACGTGGTTCGCGGCCTGCACTGGAACGACCAGGCGTGAAAGGAAGGGTGTGGATGGCTCGCCGCATGACAACACGACGCATTTCAGCACATATCTGCCGCATCATGGTCGTCCTGTGCATTGCGCTGCTGATCAGCCCGCCACCAGCGCTCGCGGCATCGAACGTCGGACCGACGACTGTCGCTCCGGCCAACTGCAGCCAGAGCCGCAGCACGACCGGTCTGGCCAGCAACGTCGTCTATGATGTGGTGCCGTGGGGATCGACCTGGTATGTCGCGACGGAGCGTGGGCTCAGTATCTCGACGGATAGTGGAGCGACATTCAGCACGCGTACTCCTGCCAACGGCCTCGGCAGCCCGATCGTCCTCGATGTCTCCGTGCTGGGTTCAACCGTCGTCGCCGGCACGATGGGTGGCGTCAGCATCTCACAGAATGGCGGCCAGCGGTTCACCAACGCGTCGCGCCGGGATGGCCTCGGTGGCAATGTCGTCTATCAGGTGCGGGCAACCTCCAGCAGGGTGGTGTATGCTGCGACCGATGGCGGTCTGGCGATCTCGACCGATGGTGGCGTTCGTTACGTCAATCGCACCACCACACACGGCCTGGGCAGCACCACAGTCCGCGGTGTCGCTGTCGCAGGCGAGACCATCTACGCCGCCACCAACGGCGGCCTCGGCATCTCGAGCAACGGCGGCACGAGTTTTGCGCGCCGCACCACAACGCACGGCCTGGGCAGCAATCTCACACGACGGGTGGCGGTCAGCGGCAGCCTGGTGGCGGTCGCCACGGCCAATGGGCTCGCCATCTCGACCAATGGCGGTGCCAATTTCAGCAATCGCACCACCGCCGATGGGCTGGGCAGCAATGACGTCCGCGATGTCGCCATCACCGCGGTACGTTTCGGCAATAGCACCGTGACGTTCGTCCTCGCCGCCACCGCCGGCGGCCTCGCCGTGTCGGCCACGAGTGGGAGCGCTCGCAGCTTCACCAATCGCACGACTGCCCATGGCCTGGTCGCGAACGACATCACGGCCATCGCCGCCTCCGGGCGCGATATCTGGGCTGCAACGCGCGTCGGCATGAGTGTGACCGCGCAAACCGACAACACCCTGACCGAGCCGTTCTTCCGTCAGATCACGACCGGCAATGGGCTGGCGGACAACCGGGTGCTCGATGTCGCAGTCAGTGGACGAACCATCTATGCGGCGACCATGAACGGCTTGAGCATCTCGACCAATGATGGTGCGCGATTCGTCACGCGCACGCGTTCCGATGGCCTCGGCAGCAATGTTGTGCTCGGCGTCTTCGTCGATGGTCGTACCATCTATGCCGCCACAGACGGTGGCCTGGCCATCTCGAGCGACTCGGGCGGGCGTTTTGCCAACCACCGCGCCATCACCACCGGGTTGGGCAGCAATGTCGTGCGCGATGTGTTCGTCGCACGTGGCACGATCTACGCCGCGACCACCGGTGGCTTGAGCATCTCGACGGACGGTGGCAGAAACTATGTCAACCGAACGACGGCTGATGGGCTTGGCAGCACCATTGTCAATGCCGTACACGCCGTTGGCGCGACGGTGTACGCCGCAACCGATCGTGGCTTGAGCATCTCGACCGACGGTGGCGTGCGCTTCGTCAACCGCGAGTTCACGTTCATCACCAGTACGCCGCTGGGCGTCGAGGACGTCGTCGTCGATGGGACAGCGATCTACGCCGCGACGGCTGGCGGGAGCCTGCGCCGTTCGACCGACGGTGGCGCCACGTTCACCACGCTGTTCGTGGACCGAAGCAATGCCAGCCTGTATGTGCGTGGCTACGCCGCATCGACGCCGATCCATGCTGCCGTGACTGCAGATGGTACGAGCGTCTCCAGTGACGGTGGCAGAACCTTCCGCAGCATCTCGCCATTCGTCGTCGGCGGCCGAGATGCCCGTGCGGTTGCCATCCGCGCGGGGACAATGTTCATCGCGACGGTGCCGCAGAATGCCTTTCCTGGCGGGCTGGCGATCTGCCGGCTCGTGTGATGCGCGCTCGGCGGCTGCGTCGCCGCCGAGCATGGGCTGCCGATCATCGGCGTGCGGCATTCAGTCGTTCCAGAAGCTCACGAGGCGCTCGCTCGGATCGTACAGGACTGCCGGATCGGATGTGCCGTTGTTCCAGATCTGCTTGCCGGCTGCGCTGGCGACGACGAGCTCGGCGCCCGGCGCCAGACTGCCGCTGAGCGTCGCATGCCGTTGGCCAGCAAGCGCACTGCAGATCCACCAGCCATCGAGGGCGATGGTGCTGTCGCCGACGTTGCGGATCGTGACCGTCTCGGCACGTTTGTCGAGCCCGACGATCGCGATCGGCGCATTCGTCGCGCTGGCGGCATCGCCGGGGCAGTCGCCGGCGCTGCCGGACGGCGGCACCTCGGCTGCGGGTGCGGCGGTGGCTGGCACCTCGGCTGCGGGTGCGGCGGTTGCTGGTCCATCGGCTGCGGGTGCATCACCCACGATGGCGGCGCGGCACGCATCGGCTGCCCACATCCCCGTGCCGGCATCGCGCGCTTGTGCCTCGGCAGTGCGAAACTCGTCGCGACGGGCGTGGGGCGTGCGGAACGTGTACTCGAAGCCATAGCCGCGCGCGATGATCTCGCCGTTCACGAGCGTGCCGTCGTCGAGCCAGACGTAGCGCAGCCACCGCCCGTACCGATCGATGGTGTCTTGCGATGGGTCGATCTCGAGTCTGACGGTGCGACCTTGCGCCAGCTCACGCAGAAATGCCGATGCCTCAAGGCCGTAACACTCGACCGGCTTCGACGGATGCACCGACTCGGGTGTGTCGACACCGATCAGGCGCACGCGTACCGTTTCACCAGCCACGGTGACGTCGATCGTGTCGCCG
>CAIQIY010000093.1 GCA_903871975.1 uncultured Chloroflexota bacterium
CGCCCAGCGAACGCTCCCAGTGCTCGGCCACCGGCGTCACCGCCGCGCCGAGGAGATAGACCGGACGCATCTCGTTCACCCCATCACCAGCTTGCCGCGGTGCCGTGCATACATCGCATAACTGATCGCCTGCTGCCGCGCGATGAAGGCCTGCACCGGCGGCGCCGCGGCACGGCGCACGGCCAGCTGGTCGGTGACCGTCAGGGCGTAGGCGTCGGAACCGGCCCCCGAGCCGTAGCTGGTCAACAGGATGGTGTCACCAGCTTCGGCGACGTCGAGGACCGCACATAGCCCGAGCAACGCCGCAGCAGAGTAGGTGTTGCCGATCTGCGGCGACGACAGCCCGGGCGCGATCTGTGCCGCGCTGAAGCCGAGCTGCCGGGCGACGAGCTGCGGAAAGCGCGCGTTGGGCTGATGAAACACGGCGTAGGTATAGTCGGCCGGCGTCGTGCCGAGCGCCTCGAGCAGCGCTGTCGTGGCGCTTCGGACATGATGGAAGTAGGCCGGCTCGCCGGTGAAGCGGTGCCCGTGCACCGGGTATGGTCGGTCGGCACGGCGAAAAAAGTCGGGCGTGTCGCTGACGTACGAGACCGTCGCGTCGATGCGCGCCAGTGCGCCGGCGGCCGGCCCGACGAGCAGCGCGGCAGCGCCGGCGGCGGCGGTGTACTCCAGCGCGTCGCCCGGCCGGCCCTGCGCAGTGTCGGCACCAATCGCCAGCGCGTGTGCTGCCATACCACTGCCGACCAGCGCCATCGCGGCGCTCAGCGCCTCGGAGCCGGCCTTGCAGGCAAACTCCCAGTCGGCGGCGCTGATCCACCGCCCTGCACCGAGCGCTTCGGCGACGATCGTCCCCGATGGCTTCACCGAGTATGGGTGACTCTCGCTGCCGACCCAGACTGCGCCGAGCGCGGTGCCGTCGATGCCACCCCGCCGTACGGCGTAACGCCCCGCCTCGATCGCCATCGTGATGGTGTCCTCGTCGAACCCCGGGACGCTCTTGGCGTCGACCGGCACGCTGCCGGCGCCATCGGCCCAGACCTCATTGATCGCGTGTGCGGCCAGGCGGTAGCGTGGTACGTAGCCGCCGTAGCCGGTGATTCCTACCGGATTGACCGGTCGCCCCATCATCTTCCTCGCAGTTGCATTCCGCACTGCGACGCGTCAGGCCAGCTGGCCGCCGCGTCACACCGCCACGCGCAGCTCCGCCAGGACCTCGGCAGCGCGCGTTGGCTTGATCAGCCGCTCGGCGACGAGCTGTGCCGCCACCAGGTCAATTTCGTCGCCGTGCGCCCCGGCAGCCAGCGCGACTTGGCGGGCGTGCAGCGCCATGTGGCCACGCTGGATGCCTTCGGTGGCCAGCGCCCGCAGTGCGGCCAGATTCGAGGCCAGCCCGGCACATACGCAGATCTCGGCCAGCTCGCTGGCGTGATGGACACCCAGCAGCTTCAGCGCGGCCTGCGCCGCCGGATGCACCCGCGTCGCGCCACCCACGACGCCGACGGCGAGTGGCATGCTGAGGGTACCCACCAGATCGCCGGCGGCGTCGCGCTCCCAGTGCGACAACGAGGTGTAACGCCCGCCGCGCGCGGCGTAGGCGTGCGCCCCGGCCTCGATGGCGCGCCAATCGTTGCCGGTCGCGACGATCACCGGGTCGATGCCGTTCATGATGCCTTTGTTGTGCGTCGCCGCCCGGTATGGGTCTACTACCGCCAATGCGTGTGCCCACAGGATCGCGGTCACCACATCGGCGCCGGCGATGCCATCGCGTGCCAGCGCCGCCGCCGGCACGCGCGCACTGACGCGCGCCAGCCGCCGGTCGCTCAGGTTCGACAGGATGCGCAGGTAGGCCCGGCCCCCGCTCAGCTGCTCGAGCAGCGGCGCGACGGCCTCGGCCATCGTGTTGACGGCGTTGGCGCCCATCGCGTCGCGACAGTCGACGATCAGATGGACGACCAGCATCGCGCCCATCGGGCTCGCATCGTGCTGCCGAAACTCGAGGTCGAGTGCGCCACCGCCCAGTGCGGCCAGGCTGCTGCTCTGGCGGTTCGCCAGCGCCAGCACCTCGCCGCGCGCTGCGGCGATCGCCGCGATCGCCCGCGCCGGGTCGTCGATGCCGGTCAGCTGGATCTGGCCGATCATCAACGAGGCGTCGGCGCTGGCGGCAAATCCGCCACCGTCACGGATCAGCCGCGCAGCGTAACTCGCCCCCGCGACGATCGATGGCTCCTCGACGACCATCGGTACCAGCACGTCGCGCCCGTTCACCTGGAAGTTCGTCGCGATGCCCAGCGGCAACTCGTAGGTGCCGACGACGTTCTCGATCATCTTGTCGGCACGGCCGACCGTCAACACACCCGCGCCACCGCGCAACTGCCGGATGTCGTCGTCACTCAGCCCGTCGAATGCCCGCACTGCCCGCAGCCGCTCCTCGGGCGTCAGACGGTGGAACCCGGCGATCCGGGAGTTGTGGTTCATCGCGTGCCCCCCACGACCAGCACACGCACAGCCGCGCTGTACATGTGCTGATCCTAGCAGGTCACCGCCGCGAAAGACTCACCGCGAGCTGTCAAAAGCTATCACCGGGCCGCCGCAGACTGTCAGGATGGCAGGTGATCGAGTGTTACTGCAACACGCGTGGAACCGAGCGTGCCCACGAGCGCTGCAGCGTGGTCAGGCCATCCTGATCAACCACCAGCTCGATGGTGAGATGGAATGCCCGGGCATCGCTGCTGATCTGGCC
>CAIQIY010000094.1 GCA_903871975.1 uncultured Chloroflexota bacterium
CCTCGGCACCACCGGCGCCGAAGATGGTATGGAACTCGTCGATGAACAGGAAGCAGCGCGTCTCTTTGATCACGTCACGACGCGCTTGAGCCGCTCTACGAACTGGCCGCGGTACTTGGTGCCGGCAACCAGCCCGCCCATGTCGAGGGTGACGACCCGCTTGCCGCGGATGCTGTCGGGCACTTCGCCGGCGATGATGCGCTGCGCCAGCCCCTCGACGATCGCCGTCTTGCCCACGCCGGGTTCGCCGATGAGCGCCGGGTTGTTCTTGGTGCGCCGCGACAGGATCTGGATCACCCGATCGATCTCGTGGCTGCGCCCGATCACCGGATCGAGCCGGCCGGCTTCGGCCATCTCGGTCAGGTCGGTTCCCAGGGCATCGAGGTACGGCGTCTTGCTCTGGCGTTGCGTGCCGCCCTGGCTGCTGCCGCCCGGGCCGCTGCCAGCGGCGCTGCTGCTGCCGGACGCACCGCCACCGGATGGCGCTGTGCTGGCCGATGGGCGATCCGCCGGTGACGTGCCCGGGCTCTGACGCAGCACGCGCAGCACCTGCGTGCGCACTTGCTCGAGCGATACGCCCAGGATGTCGAGGACACCGGTGGCGACGCCCTCGCCATTGCGCACCAGGCCGAGCAGCAGGTGCTCGGTGCCGATGTAATGGTGATTGAGCCGCCGCGCTTCTTCGACCGCATAGGCGATGACCTTCTTGGCACGCGCGGTCAGATCCTGATCCTGGTGTGCCGGACCGTCGCCGGCGCCGACGATGAACTCGACCGAGTGGCGCGCCTGCGACAGCTTGACGCCGAGATCCTCGAGCACTCGCGCGGCCACACCCTCACCCTCGCGGATCAGGCCGAGCAGAATGTGCTCGGTGCCGATGTATGGGTGATTGAACGAGCGTGCCTCCTCGGTGGCATATTGCAACACTTGCTTCGCACGCTTGGTGAACTTGTCGAATGCCCGCTCGGACATGACGATCTCCCCTCATTCTGGCATCGCACGACCGGGCCATCCCGGCGAGCAGCCGCCGTCATTACGATGTGTGACTCACGCGGGATCGCCGGCCGTGCCGGACGCGGCATCCTCGGCCCGCAGGCTCAGACCGATGCGCTTGCGCGCTGGCTCGATGCGCACGATGCGCGCGCTGACGGTCGCACCTTCGCTCACGACATCGCCCGGGTGGGCGATGCGCGCCTCGCTCAGCTCCGAGATGTGGATCAGGCCCTCGATCCCCTCCTCGATGCGGGCGAATGCGCCAAACGCGGTGAGGCGGGTGATCTCGCAGACGACCTGCTGGCCAACCTGGTAGCGCTCGGCGATCGTCGTCCATGGGGCACTCATCGTGCGCTTGATCGACAACGCGATGCGCCGCCGAGCTTGGTCGACCCCGAGCACCATGACCTGCGTGCGGTCGCCTGGGGTCAATACATGCGATGGGTGCTGGACGCGGCTCCACGACAGCTCGGAGACGTGCACCAGCCCGTCGGCGCCGCCGATGTCGACAAACACGCCGAAGTCGTAGACCGATGTCACGATGCCGCTGCGGATCTCGCCTTCGCGCAGGGTGCCCATCAGCTCGCCTTTGCGCGTCTCGCGTACGTTCAAGGTGGCCTGGCGTTCCGACAGGATCAGCCGGTTGCGCGCGCGCTGGATCTCGACGACCTTCAGCGTGAGCGTGCTGCCGATCAGCCGCGCCATGTCGGCCTGCTTCTGGGCATCGTCGCCACGACCGATGCTGCTGACCTGCGAGGCGGGCACGAAGCCGCGCACACCGTCGAGGTTGACCAGTAGCCCGCCCCGGTTGTTGCCGACGACGCGCGCCTCGATGGTGCCGTCGGCATCCTTGAGCTCCTGCAGTCGCCGCCAGCTGCGCTCCTGCCGCGCACGGTCGACCGACAACACCACGCGGCCTTCGCGGTCCTCGCTCTGCATGACATAGACGAGTAATGCATCGCCGGGACGCAACGCGGCACGCGCCTCGGCGTCGAGCGATTGCATCTCGCTGGCCTCGACGATACCTTCGGATTTGGCGCCGACATCGACGACGAGCTGGTCGCGTCGAATGGTCAGGATGATGCCGTCGAGCGCCATGCCCTCGCGCGCGTGCCGGTAGTCTGCCCCAGGGTCGCACAGAAACGCCTCGAGCAGCGCATCATCGTCGTGCGGTGTGTCGGCATCGGATGCGTCGGGCTGGTCGGGCATGTGCGGTGGGTTTGTCGTCATATTGGCCATCTTCCGGCGTCGGCACGGTGGCACACCTGTTGCCAGTATTATAGGGAGAGCGGTCGCAAAACGCAAGAGCGACGCGCGCGCATCCTGCACGAACTGCCAACGGTTGGAGATATTTGGAGATATAGTGGTTGGTTCGCTGGCATATACCCTCACAGCACGACACGCTCGC
>CAIQIY010000095.1 GCA_903871975.1 uncultured Chloroflexota bacterium
CGAGCGCGTGCTCGAGATCGCCGGCATCGGCTTCCGCGCATCGCGCGAGGGCAAGAATGTCGTCTTGCAGGTTGGTTTTTCGCACCCGATCCGCGTCGTGCCGCCCGACGGCATCGCATTCGAAGTGCGCGATCGCCGCAGTGCCAACGAGCCGCAGCAGCTGGTCATCCGTGGGATCGACAAGCAGCTCGTCGGCGAGGAAGCCGCCAAATTGCGGGCGCTGCGACCGCCAGAGCCATACAAGGGGTATGGCATCAAGTATCAGGGCGAACGTGTCCGCCGCAAGGCTGGCAAGACCGGCAAGACCAAGTAAGGCGTGAGGGGTGCCATGGCAAAGCGAACACCGCGTGAATTGCGCATCCGCCGCCACCGGCGTGTACGGCGCCGGGTCATCGGCGGCTCCGGCCGGCCGCGGCTGAGTGTCTTCCGCAGCAGCGCGCATATCTATGCCCAGGTCATCGACGATGTCCTCGGCCGGACGCTGGTGGCGGCTTCGAGTATCGACAATAGCCTGGCGGCAGGCCTGGCTGGCAAGACGAAGACCGAGAAGGCCCAGGCCGTAGGGGCCGCGATTGCGGATCGGGCGCGTGCCGCCGGCATTGAGCAGGTTGTCTTCGACCGCGGCGGCTTTCGCTACCACGGTCGCGTCCGGGCGCTCGCTGATGCAGCGCGTGAGGGTGGGCTGAGCTTCTGATTGGAGGAGTGATGGCGCGAACATTCATCAACGCCAGTGAGCTCGAGCTCGAAGAGCGCGTTGTGCAGATCAATCGTGTCTCGAAAGTGGTCAAGGGCGGGCGCCGCTTCAGCTTCAGCACTGTCGTCGTCGTTGGCGATGGCAAGGGGCATGTGGGCGTCGGCATGGGCAAGGCGACCGAGGTCCCCGAGGCGATTCGCAAGGGCGCCGAAGCTGCACGCAAGAATCTGATTGCGGTTCCGCTTGTCGGTACGACGATCGCCCATGATGTCCAGACGAGCTACGCGTCATCGAAGGTGCGCTTGCTGCCGGCAGCCCCCGGGACCGGCGTCATCGCCGGCCGCGGTGTGCGGCCGGTCGTCGAGGCGGCTGGTATTCGTGACCTGCTGTCGAAGCGCTATGGCAGCAACAATCCGATCAATGTGGTGAAGGCGACGTTTCTCGCACTGAGTGCGCTGACGTCGCTGGCAGCGCAGGCCCGCAGCCGTGGCATGACGCCCCACGAGCTCAATCAGCGGCGGATGCGACGTGAGCCGGCTGCCCAGGAGGCGCAGTCATGACGAAATTGCTCGTCACGTACACCAAGAGCACGATTGGGTATAGCAAGACCCAGAAGGCCACTGTCCGAGCGCTCGGATTGCGCAAGCTGCACAGTCAGGTGCTCCACGATGATACGCCAGCCGTGCGTGGCATGGTCTTCCATGTACGACACCTGGTGTCGGTCACCGAGGTAGATGATGATGCGGTGTTGCCGCGTCGTGTGCCGGGCGTGCGACCGCGCGTGATCAACGCCGCCCAGGAGGGAACCGATGAAACTGCATGATCTGAAGCCGGCCCCTGGCGCGCATCGCGCACGCAAGCGCGTCGCCCGTGGGCCCGGTTCGGGTACGGGCAAGACGGGTGGCAAGGGTATGATGGGCCAGAAGGCCCGATCAGGCCCCAATCCGTATCGTACGTTCGAAGGTGGCCAGAACCGTATGGTTCGGCGTATGCCATATCTGCGCGGTTTCAAGAATCGCTGGCGCGTCGAGTATCAGGTCATCAACGTCGCCCAGCTCAACGAGCTTCCCGATGGCGAGGTCGTCACGATCGAACGACTGGTCGCCTCGGGCGAGATCAGCACGGCACAACCACTCAAGATCCTCGGCGAAGGTGAGCTCACCCGCCGCCTCACGGTGCATGCGCACAAGTTTAGTGCGAGCGCACGCACCAAGATCGAAGCAGTGGGCGGCACACTGGTCGAGGTGCCGTGGGACGTTGCGCGGCGGAGCCGCAGCCGTGGCCCGAACCAGGCGATGCGCCCACGCGCGTCGGCTGACGCCTGAGGGGAGTGACGCCCATGCTTCAGTCGGTTCTGAGTGCATTGCAGCTGCCGGATCTTCGTCGGCGGATCATGTTCACACTGGGGATGCTGCTGCTCTTTCGCCTGATTGCGCACATTCCGGTGCCGAACATCGACCCTGCAGCGCTCGCGCAGCTGCGCGAAGCGCTCCAGACAAATCAGCTCGCCCAGCTGCTGAATATCGTCGCCGGCGGTGCGCTGCAAAACCTGTCAGTAGCTGCGATGGGAGTGTATCCATACATCACAGCGCAGATTATCATGCAGCTGCTGCAGCCAATCATCCCGGCGCTCGATGAAATGCGCAAAGAGGGTGATCAGGGCCGGATGAAGTTCAATCGGATCGTCTTCTACGCCACAGTGCCAATGGCGTTCCTCCAGGCCTATGGGCAGACCCTGACGCTGGAACGTAGCCTGGGTGCTGGTGCGAGTCTGTTTCTGACACCATTCGATATCGTCAACAATTTCCTGCCGACATTCACGATACTCATTGTGTTGGTCGCTGGTTCGATGGTATTGGTGTGGATGGGTGAACAGATTCAGACGTATGGCATCGGCAACGGCGTGTCGGTCATCATCTTTGCTGGAATCGTCTCAGGGCTGCCGTCGCTGATCATTCAGGCGTTCGAGAGTATCTCGCTCGGCGGATTTGAGACAGTCCTTGGCGTTCTGCTGTTCCTGGTCATCGGGTTGGGAACGCTGCTCGGCATTGTCATGATGCACGAGGGTCAACGTCGTATTCCAGTGCAGTATGCCAAGCGCATGCGCGGCAACCGGGTATACGGCGGTCAAAGCAGCCACATTCCGCTGAAGGTCAACATGGCCGGGATGATCCCGCTGATCTTTGCCCAGAGCATCATCATCTTCCCGGGCACGATCGCATCGTATGCATGTCCAACCCAAGTGGCGTCGGCCGGTGCCGGCTGGCTCGAGCAGATCGCATGTTTCGTCTACGCGACGTTCAGTCCGTCGGTGCAAGGCAATGTCCAGACGATCGGCGGGTTGATCTATGCCGTGCTGCTGTTCGTACTGGTCTACTTCTTCACCTACTTCTATACCAAGGTCATCTTTGACCAGCAGAACATCCCGGACTCGCTGCAGAAGAACGGTGGTTTTGTTCCTGGGTTCCGACCTGGGAAGCAGACCGAATCCTATCTCAATGCAGTCGTCAGCCGAATCACGCGTGTCGGTGCATTGTTCCTCGGCGGGATCGCCGTTCTACCGTTCATCACCCAGGTCATCACCGGGTTTCCGATCGGCCTCGGCGCCACCGCGCTGCTGATCGTGGTAGGAGTCGCCGTCGATACGTTGCGCCAGATCGAAGCTCAGTTGGTGATGCGAAACTACGAGGGGTTCATCAAGCAGTGAACGGTGGCCTCTTCGGGCCAGATGCTCAATGGAGAGCAGAGCGAGTGGCACTATGGATATCATCCTGCTCGGTGCGCCGGGCGCCGGGAAAGGAACGCAGGCCAAGGTTCTCGAAGAACACACCGGGCTGGTCCATGTCGCGAGCGGCGATCTCTTTCGCGCCGCATTGCGCCAGGGTACCGAGCTCGGCATGTTGGCCAAGTCGTACATGGACCGTGGTGCGCTGGTTCCCGATGAGGTGGTCATCAGGATGATCATCGAGCGGATCAGTCGGCCGGATTGTTCCAGCGGCGTGCTGTTCGACGGCTTTCCGCGCACGAGCGACCAAGCGCGTGCGCTCGAGCACGAACTGGCGGCCTACGGACGACGCATCGATGTCGTGATCTATCTCAAAGTGCCCGATGCCGTCTTGCTGCGCCGTATCGCCGGCCGGCAGACTTGCAAAACCTGTGGTTCGACGTATAATATGTACTATTTTCCGTCGAAGCGCCTCGACGTCTGTGATGAGTGTGGTGGTAGGCTCTACCAGCGGAGCGATGATACGATGGAGACCGCGCGCCACCGGCTCGAGGTGTACTTCGCGCAAACCATGCCGTTGATCGCCTATTTCCGTGAGCAGGGATCGCTGCTGGAAATTGACGGCCAGCAGGAGATTTCGCTGGTGACGGACACGATGATCAGAGGATTGTCCGGTGTCGCGACGCGGCACCGATAATACCCAGGAGGGATATGTCGAAGCGCAAAGACGTCATTGAGATGGAGGGGACGATCACGGAGCCGCTGCCGAACACGATGTTTCGTGTGCAACTCGAGAACGGTCATGAGGTGCTGGCACACATCTCCGGGCGTATGCGGATGAACAACATCCGCATCCTTAAGGGCGACCGGGTGCTGGTCGAGCTCTCACCCTATGATCTGACGCGTGGCCGGATCACGTACCGCTACAAGTGACGTCGCTCGTCGACATGGGCACGCCACTGTCAGCGTACGTTCCGCGAGTGGCGTATGGTCGTGAATGAGATGCGTTGGAATCATCACACGTACGACGGGAGGAACTCATGAAAGTCCAGGCGTCGGTCAAGCCACGCTGCGAATATTGCCGAGTGATCCGACGAAAGGGCGTCATTCGGGTGATCTGCAGCCGTCAGCCAGAGCACAAGCAGCGGCAGGGATAGGAGAGCTACACCATGGCACGTATCGCCGGGGTCGACATCCCGCGTGGCAAGAAGGTTGAGATCGCGATCACGTACATCTATGGCATCGGCCGCTCGAACGGCATGAACATCATCGAGCGTGCACGTGTCGATCCTGCAAAGCGTGTGCGCGACCTGACCGAGGATGAAGTTGGGCGTATTCGCGAGATCATCGAGCGCGAATATCGCGTCGAGGGCGATCTCCGCCGCGAGATTCAGATGAACATCAAGCGTTTGATGGACCTCGGTGGTTATCGTGGGCTGCGACACCGCAAAGGCATGCCGGTCCGTGGTCAGCGCACGCGCACGAATTCGCGAACGCGTCGCGGGCGTCGCAGCCAGGCGATCGGCATCAAGAAGAAGGTCAAGAAGTAATCATGATCGCGACGCGAGTCGCTGGTAGGAGAACGTATGGCAAAGCAACCAGCCAAGGGTGCCGCAGCGGCGGGCAAGCGTCAGCGTGGCAAGCGTCGTGAGCGCAAGAATGTGCCGCGTGGCCAGGCGCATGTCCAGAGCACCTTCAACAACACGATCGTGACGATCACCGATCCATCCGGCAATGTCGTGTGCTGGTCGAGTGCCGGGCAGAACGGCTTCAAGGGTTCGCGCAAGAGCACGCCGTATGCCGCGCAGATTGCCTCCGAGATCGCTGCGCGCAAGGCACTTGAGAACGGCATGCGTACCATCGATGTCTTCGTCAAGGGCCCCGGATCGGGTCGTGAGGCTGCAGTTCGTTCACTTCAATCGGCCGGATTGCAGGTGACCTCGATCACCGACGTGACGCCGATTCCGCACAATGGTTGTCGTCCGCCGAAGCGTCGGCGCGTGTAACGGGGAGATGCTGCTCGATGGCACGATATAGGGGACCTGTCGCAAAGGTCAGCCGGCGTCTTGATCTGGCGATCACCGAGAAAGCCGCCAAGGTGATGGCGAAGCGCAAGTTTCCGCCGGGCCAGCATGGCCCGACTGCGCGCCGACGCCAGATTTCGGACTATGGGATGCAGCTGCAGGAGAAGCAGAAGGCACGTCATATGTATGGCGTGCTCGAGCGCCAGTTCCGCCGCTTGTTCGAGAAGGCGCAACGCCAGTCGGGCGAGACGGGCGCATACATGTTCAGCTTGCTCGAGCGGCGCCTCGATAATGTGGTGTATCGTCTGGGATTGGCGCAAACCCGCCGCCAGGCGCGGCAACTGGTCACGCATGGCCACGTCACCGTCAATGGCCGGAAGACCAACATCCCGTCGTATACCGTTCAGGTTGGCGAAACCATCGCCGTGCGCCCCGAGAGCCGACGCCGTGATTACTTCCGTAATCTGGTGGATGGCGGCGAGCTCAATGGCCGACAGCCGCCTGACTGGCTGCGGCTGAATCCATTGGCTCTCGCCGGTGAAATTGTCGCCATGCCGAGCCGCGAAGATGCCGAGCAGGGGATCAATGCGCAGCTGATCGTCGAGTTCTACAGCCGTTGATGCTGCGGCTGCCGTCGTGTCGCCGACGGCCCTTTCCGTCCTGATCGTCCGCCCGAGGAGGCGACCGTGTGCGAACTCGCCAAGCCGAGGCTTCGTACCATCTACGGTGCCAGGCACTATGGTCGCTTCGTGATCGAGCCAATCGATCACGGGTATGGCCGCACATTCGGTGATGCCCTGCGGCGAGCGCTGATGACGTCGGTGCCAGGTGCTGCCGTGACCGCGATCAGGATCAAGGGTGTATCGCACGAGCCCTCGACGATTCGGGGCCTGCGCGAGGATGTCGCCGGGCTCGTCCAGAATATCAAGGGCGTCTGCCTGCGTTCGTGGAACGATCGTGCGGTTACGCTCCAGCTGCTCAGGCATGGTGTCGGTGTCGTGCGTGCCGGCGACATCACAACACCAGACAGCGTCGAGATCGTCGATCCTGCGCACTATCTGTGTACGATCGATGAGAAAGATGCAACATTGGCGCTGGAGTTGACAGTCGAACTGAACAAGGGATACTCGCCGGCCGATCAGCGTGCTCCGACGACCATCGGCGAGATTCCGGTCGATGCCACCTTCACACCGGTCCTGCGGGTCGACTATTCCGTCGAACACTGGTGGGTGGACGAGACAACTGATCATCATCGGCTGGACATCGAGATTTGGACGAATGGCGCGATCAGGGCACGGGAGGCACTGCGTCATGCGATCAGGGTGCTGGTGCAGTATTGCCAGAACATCGCCGACTTCGATCAGTTGATC
>CAIQIY010000096.1 GCA_903871975.1 uncultured Chloroflexota bacterium
CCGGCGCAGCGTGGTGTGCTTCATCGAGGATCAGCAGGCTCCCGGGCAACATTGGCCCGAGCCATTCCCGCATCAGATCGGTGTAGGTCGGGTCGATCAGCAGGTTGTGCGATACCAGGAAACGACTGTGCGTACGCCATGGGTTCACGCCGAAGCCGCGCTCGCGGCGCATGCGGGTCAGGTAGGCGCGATCGAGGATTTCGAAGACGAGGCCGAAGCGTTCTTCGAGTTCGGCCTTCCACTGCTCGAGTACCGAGGGCGGCGCAGCGACGACGATCGTCCTGACCTTCTTGCGCAACAGCAGTTCGCGCGCGATCAGTCCGGCCTCGATCGTCTTGCCGAGGCCGGTGTCATCGGCGATGAACAGGGCAACGCGTGGCATCCGCAGTGCCTTGCGCAATGGCTCCATCTGATATGGTTCGACGGTGATGCCGGCGCGAAACGGCGCCTGAAACAGCGACGGATCGGTGGCCGTGACACAATCCCAGCGCAATGTGTGCAGAAACGCAGCGAACTGGCGCGGGTCATCAAACCCGCGGGCAGCGAGCTGCTCCCAACCCTCCGCCTGCAGGATTCTGCGGTCGAGCTCGTGCTCCCAGTAGACGTCAAGCGTCTGGCCCTGGGCGTCGTCGTCGGCGCAGGCCAGGCGCACTAGTGTCGGGTGGCCCGGCGTCGATGCCGCAATCACTGCGTCGACGAGCCATCGGCGCAGCCGAACCTGCACCAGGTCGCCAGGTGTGGGCGCATCGATCGGCAAGGCGCGCATATCGCTCAACCAGTCACCTCCTGATCCGTTACGCTGGCCCGATCTGCGCTGCGCATCGACGTGCGCCGCGCCGGAGCGGCGCGCGCGTTGAGCGGGAATGCTGACAATCCTACACGAATCACGCGATGCTGTCTACAACTGTAGTCACGCTGTCACGCTCACGATACGTGGGCTATTGCACACCGTTGGGATCGGTGCACCGCCCCGGTCGTAGCACGACGAAGGTGCGGGGCCGTGGCGTTGCCAGCAGGATCGGGTCAGGGGACTACGAAACTGCCAGCAGCGTCGCCACCTCGCGAAGTCGAGTTGCGGCGCATGTTCATGATGTACTACCAAATTATCGTGCCATCAGGCGTATATTTGGCCAGATGTTGCGTGTGCATGCGGGATGTAGCGTTGAAACATGAATGAGCGTAGCGCTGGTGTTGGTACTGGGGATGATCTTGGTGTTGCTGGTGTTGCGGCCGGTGGTCGATGAAGCGTAATTGGGGCGCTGGTATGATGCAAATGGACCGAAATGGAAGTTTCTGACAAATGGCGATTTGATCATCTGCAACCGGTTGCCGGGCGACAGTGGGGCGTGTGGCACGGCACTGGCATCCGGTTCAACGACTGGGCCAGCCGACTGCTCTGCACGATGCTCGCGAGTGGTATGGTCTGTGGGCGTGGATGGCAGGGCAACAGAGCCCCGAATGCCCGGCCCCGGCCGTGCCGCACGCTGCTGGTTGGCACGCGCAGTCGCTATGCTCCAGATGGGCAGCCTGGGCGCTGATCTGGAGGTTGGACCGCCGGCCAGCATGCCTGCCCCTGCTGCAACGCGGCGGCGGGCACGTGGTAGGATGGTGTCGGTACAGTGTGGCGGGCGGGGGCGAGATCCGTGCGAATCCTGGTGTGCGGCGCGCAAGTGCCATTCGTGCGTGGCGGCGCCGAGCTGCTGATCGATGGGCTGATCGACGCGCTACGCGCCGCCGGGCACGTCGCCGACCGCGTGATGCTGCCCTACAGCTGGCAACCGCACGATCGCCTGGCGCCGTCGGCGCTGGCGTGGCGCCTGCTCGACCTGAGCGCCGTCGATGGTGTGCCGGTCGATCTGGTGATCGCGACCAAGTTTCCCTCCTATGCCGTGGCACATCCGCGCAAGATCGTGTGGCTGGTGCACCAGCACCGCCAGATCTACGACTGGTATGGCACGCCGTTGTCGGACTTCTGCAATACGCCGGAGGACGTCGCGACCCGTGACCTGGTGCGGCGCATCGACCGGACGGCGCTGGGCGAGGCGCATGCGCGGTTCGCGATCTCGCACAACGTGGCAGCACGGCTCGAGCGCTTCACCGGCCTGACGGCCCGGCCGCTCTATCCGCCGAGCCGCTACGCCGCACAGCTGCGCGCCGGACCACACGGCGACTATCTGCTGTCGGACGCGCGCCACGACCGGGCCAAACGGCTCGACCTGATGTTGCGCGCGATCGCCGCGATGGAGCAGCCGATGCCGACGCGCATCATCAGCGATGGCCCCGAGCGTGCGGCGCTCGAAGCGCTCGCGGCACAGCTGCAGCTCGGCCAGGTGGTGCAATTCCTCGGATACGTCGGTGATGCCGAGCTGGTCGAGCTGTATGCCGGTGCGCGGGGCGTCTATTACGCACCCTACGACGAGGACTACGGCTTCACCACGGTGCAGGCGCTGGCTGCAGCGCGACCGGTCATCACCAGCAGCGATGCCGGGGGCGTCCTCGAGCTGGTGGAAGACGGCGTGAACGGCCTGGTGAGCGACCCGCATCCGGCGGCGTTGGCCCGCGCGCTCGATCGCCTGCACGATGGCGCGCTGGTGGCCCGACTAGGCGCCGCCGGGCCGCCATGCGTCGCCGACATCCGTTGGTCGCGCGTCGTGGCGGCATTGCTGGAGGCGGCGCGATGACGATGGCGGGGCACCTGCGCATCGGCTGTGCGGTCTGGGCGTATGCGGGCTGGCTGGGCGATGTCTATCCGCGTGGTACGCGCGCGGGTGAGTATTTGTGGCACTATGCGCGACGTTTCGACACCGTCGAAGGCAACACGACGTTCTATGCGCTGCCCGATGCCGGTACGGTCGCGCGGTGGGCCGCTGCGACGCCCGAGACGTTTCGCTTCTGTTGCAAGGTATCGCGCGACGTCAGCCATGCCGCGACGCTCGACGCGACTGGTGCAGCGACCACGCGCTTCGTCGAGCGGCTGGCGCCACTGGGGGTGCGGCTGGGCCGTTGCTTCCTGCAGCTCCCGCCCGGATTCGCGCCCGCGCGCCTGGCCGAACTGGCGCGCTGGCTGGCGCACTGGCCCACCACGCTGCCGCTGGCGGTCGAAGTGCGCCATCACGGCTGGTTTGCCGATCCCGCCGGCGCGGCGCTCGACGCGCTGCTGGCCGAACACGGCGTCGCCCGCGTCACGATGGACGTCCGCCCGCTGGCGCTCGGCGATCTGCCCGGCGCCGAGGAGGACCTGCATCGGGCGCGTGATCGCAAGCCCGACGTGCCGTGCGTGCCGGCGGCGCTCGGCGGTGCCGCATTTGTGCGCTACATCGGCCATCCCGACGTGCCGCGCAATGCCGCCCTGCTCGACGAATGGGCGGCGCGCATCGCCGCGTGGTGTCGCGCCGGCATCGACGTCGACTTCTTCGCCCACTGCCCGGTTGAACGGCAATCGCCCCGGATCGCCGCTGCGCTGGCCATGCGACTGGGGCATCCGCCCGACCGCGCCGGCGCGGCGCCACTGCAGTCACGCCTGTTCTGATGAGGAGCCTGTGATCATGCTCGAGAAGCCTGCCGATACCGACCGCCCGCTGCTGCCCGTGCTCAAGGCGCGCTGGAGTTCGCGTGCATTCAGCGATGCCCTGCTCACCGCCGACGAAGTGCGCGACCTGTTCGAGGCCGCGCGCTGGGCGCCTTCGGCCGGCAACGGTCAACCCTGGCGCTTCATTGTGGTGCCGCGCGACGACGCGCCCACGTTTGCTGCGGCGCTCGCGTGCCTGCACGAAACCAACGCGCTGTGGGCGCGCCACGCGGCGGCGCTGATCGTCAGCGTGGCCCAGACGGTGCGCGACGATGGGCGGCCCCATCGCACCGCGCTCTACGACCTGGGTCAGGCAGTGGCCCACCTGACCGTTCAGGCGACGGCGCTCGGTTTGGCGCTGCGTCAGATGGGTGGCTTCTCGGCCGAGCTGGCGCGCGAGACGTTCGCGATTCCCCAGGGCTTCGAGCCGGTGACGATGGTGGCGATCGGGCGCCGCGGCGATCCGGCCAACCTGCCCGACGCGCTGCAGGCCCGCGAGCATGAGCCGCGCCGCCGCAATCCGACGGCACAGTGGGTCTTCGCCGGGCGCTGGGGGCAGGCGGCCTGGCAGCAGCCGGGCGGCGGCGAGTGAGGCACGGCTGGACGCGCGCCTTCGCGCAGTTGTGGGGCTCGAGCCTGTTTGCCGCCGCCGGCCAGGGCATGGAGCGCACCATCAGCGCGTGGCTGGCGCTGGCGCTGCGGGGCGACCCGTTTGATGTGGGGTTGGTCCTGGCGGCACGTATGCTGCCATCGTTTCTGTTTGGCCTGGTGGCTGGCACGACGGCGGATCGCCATGATCGGCGCCGGCAATTGCTGCTGGTGGGCGCGCTGCTGGCGGCCGGGATGGTGGCGTTCGCGCTGCTGGCGTGGGCTGGGCCGCTGCAGCTGGTGCCACTGATGGTGCTGGCATTCGCCATCGGCGCAGTGCAGACGTTCGACACACCGGCGCGCCAGGCATTGGTGCTCGACATCGTGAGCCGCGAGGCGGCACTGCGGGCGCTGGCGCTGGTCGCGCTGGTGTCGCGCTTCGCGATGGCACTGGGGGCCGCCGGCGCCGGCGCGCTGATCGCCTGGCTCGATGTGCCGGCCGCGCTGCTGGTGTGTGCCGTGATGTTCGCCGTCGGTACGCTCGCACTGCTGGGGTTGCATGCGCCGGCAGCCCGGCATACCGCGCGCGAGCGCCCGCCGTTTCGTGCGGCACTGCTCGAATCGCTGCGGTTGATCAGCGATCTGCCCAGGGTGCGCCTGCTGGTCGCCGCCGGCATCGCGTGCGAAATCTTCGGCTTCTCGTACATGACGGCCGTGCCGGTGTTTGCGCAGCGGGTGCTGGCGGCTGGCCCCGAAGGCCTCGGCATGCTCAACGCCGCCGCGATGGCCGGCGCGACGATCGCGGTGGCCCTGCTGACGTCGTCGCGCGCGTCGCGCCATAGCGCCGTGCTGCTGGGTGCGGTGTTCGCCGGCTTCGGCCTGGCACTGCTCGGGCTGTCGGCGAGCCGCGAGCTGTGGCTGGCCGGCGTCACCATCCTGGCGATCGGCTTCTGCGCGGGCGCCTACGATCTGTTGCTCCAGCTGCTGATCCAGACGGCCGTGCCCGATGCGCAGCGCGGTCGGGCGGTGGGCCTCTGGGTGCTCAGCATCGGCTCGGCACCGGTTGGCCATCTGCTGATGGGTGCCAGCGCCGCAGCCTTCGGTGTCGTCGCTGCCTTGGCGCTCAGCGGGGTCGCGACGCTGCTGTGCGCCCTGGCGTTGATGGTGCTCGCGCCGGAGTTTCGCGCCGGCGCGCGCCAGCCCCGTGGATGATGGTGCCACGGTGGTGATCGTGATTGCTGACCAGTCGGATTAACGGTTTTGTCACGATCGATGGACAGGCAAACAATCATCGGCTATACTTGGCGAGTGACACGGCCAACGCGCGGGTGGAAGGGAGCATCGACCCACGAAGAGGAGCATTGCATGCGCATTGTGCCATTACAGAGCGAGCACATGCGCTCGCTGTACGCCCTGTACCGAGACAGCACCGCAGCGGTGCCGCACGCGCGGCTCGTTCCGACATTCGAGCGATTTGCGGCCGAGCTGTTGGTACCCCACAGCCGAGGCGGGCTGTACGAGCCACCGTTGCATGCGGACATCCTCGTGAGCGAGGCGAACGAAGCGGTGACCGCATGTGCCGCGATGGTACGGCGGCGCCACGAAGGGAGCGAACGCGCGAGCATCACCGCGCTGTTCTTTCGCGACGCCGCCGACGGCGCCTACGTCCTGCGGGCTGCCGAGGC
>CAIQIY010000097.1 GCA_903871975.1 uncultured Chloroflexota bacterium
CCGCTCACCGCGCCCGGCCGGTGAGCGGATCAGGAGCGAACTGCTCGTGGAGTTCCTGCAGACGAGCATCGTGGTGCCGGGCATAGTATTGCTCGGTGATGCGTGTCGACGCATGCCCCAGGATCGCCGAGACCTCGGAGAGTTGGGCGCCTTCGTTGAGCAGCCAGGTCGCGACGAAATGCCGGAAGGTATGCGGCGTCGTCGTGCGCAACAGACGGGCATCGCGCGGCCGTCCGGCAGCCTCAAGGTGTTCGGCCACGGTATAGGCGGCATCGGTGACGATCTTCCAGCCACTGGTGCGGTTGAGGCGTGCGCCAGCGCCGCGCGGGCCGTGCGACACGAACAGGGCCGTTGCATGGGACAGCATGGCACGTCGCGGCAGCAAATAGCGTTCGATGGCATATCGCGCATGCTGGCGGATGAAGATCATGCGTCGGCGGCCGCCCTTGCCGAGCACCGACACCTGGCTGCTGATCCGACCATCATCATCGCGGATCCCGGCGACATCGAGCGCCATCACCTCGGAGATGCGTGCACCGCTGCTGAACAACAAGTGGAGCAGTGCGGCATTGCGCAGGCCGCTGAGTCGCTCGCGCTCCTGGCGGCTGCCGACCGGCCCGGCCGGCAACTCGTGGTCGTAGAACGTGACGAGCCGCCGCAAGTCGGGCACCTCGGGCGCACGGGCCGCCGGAATGCGGGGCAGCGCATCACGGGCATGCATCTGGAGCAGGGTCAGATCACAGCCGAGCGCACCGCAATCGGCAGCGAAGCGCATGATCGCCATCGCACCGTGCGTGTAGGTCTGCACCGACGCATCGGCCATGCCATGGAGCGCATCGATCCAGTGGGCGAGATCGCGCGCGCCAACTTCGCCGAGCGTCCTGATGCCCCGCTGCGCCGCCCAGCCACAGAACGATCCCCATGCGTCGACGTACGATGCGAGCGTGTTTTCGGCCAACGGGCGGCGTCGGGCACGCTGGGCGCGCTGCCACGCATCGCCAGCCAGCGCCAGCGGGCTGTGACGCTCGAGCGCTGCGCCGCCCGTCATCGCCGTTGCCATACGACGATCCGTGCCCGGTGGCCCAGCAGCATGACCGAGTGCGTCGCGCACATGGTGAACATGCGCTCGTCCCGCATCAGCAGCGTCAGTGCGGCTGCATCGCCGCTCAGCGCCACCCAGCGCCCGCCAGGACGCATGACTCGCGCCACTTCGCGTGCCACTGCCGGATACAGCTGGCGGTTCTCGTCGGTGCTGCCGATCTGCGTACCGAACGGCAAATTGACGGCACATGCGCTGATGCTCCCGGCATCGAGCGGCAATCGTCGCGCGTCCCATTCGTGGAGGTCGAGTGGCTGATAGCGGGTCCCGATGTTCCGCCGCGCTGCCGCCAGCGCCCGTTCGTCGATGTCGCCGCCGATCAGGCGCCGGTAACGCCCGGCGAGCGCACGTTCGATCAGCACCGTCGCCGAGCCACACATCGGATCGAGGAATGTATCGTCAATTGCTGGCTGCGTGAGCCACACCAGCGCCGCCGCTGCACTCGGCCGCAGCGACGCCGGCATATGCTCGTGAATGAAGCCCCGATGGCGCGTGTTCGCATCGCTCAGGCGCAGCGCGAGCACCGCTTCGGCGGCTTCAGGCCACATCGTCAGCCAGAACTCGAGGCTACCTTCGTCGACGAGCTGCCAGCGATGATCCTGACGACCGGCGATGGCGCGCTCGACGGCATGCTGTGCATCGCTGCGGCGATACGACGCACGCCCGACCTGGCGGCTGATGACGCGAAAGCGATGCCGCCCATGCCCACCACGCCCCGGCGCGATCTGGCGTGCCTGGCGGATCGCAGCCTCGAACCCCGTGCTTCGACTGACCCGATCTGCCAGCTGGCGCAGCGCCGCGAAGCCGGGGTCGAGATCCTCCCACGTCGCCACGACGCCGAAGACGTCCTCGATCGTGCGCAGCTGCACGAGCTCAGCTGGGTCGCCGGCAAACCGGAAGAACACCGCACCATTCTTGTCGCTGATCCGCCGGGTCGTCGTCACCGACGCGCCGTCCAGGCGTTCGGTGAGTTCTTCGGCCGCGATCGCCTCGAAGCCAGGCTGGGTGTGGGCCAGATACAGCATTGCGGCGCGATTCATTCCACCACCAAATCCGGCGGCAGCTCGAGCAGCACGACGGTGCCGGCGGTGATGCCATTGGCCGCAAACCAGCCTTGCGGCACCTCGATGGCATACCGTGCCGGCCCTGCCGAAGCATGCAGCGTCTGCTCGTCGAACGGCGCCATGTCGGCGATGTTGAGAATGACCTTGTCGTCGTCGAGGAAGGCGATCGAGAGCGGCAGCGGAGTGTTGCGCATCCAGAAGGTGCGCGGGGCAGTGTCGGGGAAGATGAACAGCATGCCGGTGTCGCTCGGCAGCGACTCGACACCCATCAGGCCACGGGCCCGTGTCGCGGGATCCGCGACGATCCACAGCGTCAGCCGATGCGCACCGATCACCGCCTGGCCCTGCCAACGCGTGGCGACGGCGGGTGTCGCGGTTGCCACGACCGGTGTGACGGTCGGCTGTGCCATGGGCGCGAGCGCGCAAGCGCCGAGCAGCCACGCACCAGCCAGCAGCTGGCACCACCAGGTGATGTGTCGAGCCATCGCGGGTTCCTCTACGAGTGTTTGTCGTTGCCCCATCATAGGCGATGCAGTGGCGCACGTCAATCACGGCAACGCGCCCACAGGAGCCAGGCCGCCGGTGCAGTGCAGCGCCATGGTCCCAGCGGCGTGGCGCACATCATGGCACCGAGGGCGCGGGCAGTTCGGTCATCCCGGCCGCGACTCGGCGTCGTGCAGCAGTGCCAGCACGGCGGCGCGCGTCGGCGCGCCTTCCATCGGCCCAAGGGCGCGCACCGCCAACGCACCGGCCGCATTGGCGAAGCGACAGGCCGCCGCCGGTGCGGCACCTTCGAGCAGCGCGAGGCTGAGTGCCGCGCAGAACGTATCGCCAGCCCCGGTGGGGTCGACCTCGACGCTCGCGAACCCCGGCACGGTCTCGACCGTCGCATGGTGGTACAGACGGCAGCCCGCAGCGCCGAGCTTGAGGACGACCAGCTTGCCCTGCGACGCCCAGCGTGCGCAGGCTGCGTCATCGGTCGCCGCGTCGGCGAGCAGCGCCGCTTCACCAACGCTCGGAACAATCACATTGGCGCGTTCCAGCAGTACCCCGCACACGTCGCGCAGCTCGGCAGGAGCGAACAGATCCGTGCGCACGTTCGGATCAAAGCTGACGACCGCCGTGTCAGGCAGCAACGCGAGGGCGCGCAACGCCGCCGCACGACCACTCGGGCTGAGCGACAGCGAGATGCTGCTGAGGTGCAGCCATCGGACGCCGTCCATCACGGTCGCGTCGATGTCCTCGGGTGCCAGCCCGGCGCATGCCGAGTCGCGCAAGTGGAAGATGAACTGGCGCTGACCATCACCGCGATACGCGACAAACGCGACCCCGGTCGCGGCGCTCGTCGTCGTCCGAACTGCGCGCACATCGACGCCATCAGCCGCCAGCCGCGCCAGCAGACAGGCGCCGAATGCGTCGGCGCCAACCACGCCGACGAACCGGGCGGTGCCGCCGAGGCGGGCGACGCTCGACGCGTAGATCGGCATGTCGCCACTCGGGAACGGGCCAACCAATGGGCCAGGCTGATCGAGTGGCTGGTCGCGCGCCGGGCGCATCACCTCGACCAGCGTATTCCCCAGCGTCAGTATGACCGGCGTCATCACCCACCTCCGCCACGAGCATAGCACAACCAGCGCCCGCACGTCGTGCCGCCGATCAGGTCGGGCATATCGCAGACGCGCAGCGGCGCGGCGGCCCCGATGGCTGCCGGCGACCACTGGGACACCGTGCATCAGCACGGCGTCGGGCATTGCTGATTCGTGATTGATTGCCATGGCCGCCCGGGCCGCCCGGCATCAGGCGCCATCACCCACGATGATGCGATATACTGCACCATGTCTGCTCGACACATCTGGGAGGTCGCCATGACCGAACGCTGCGATACCCTGCTGCTCAACGGGACCGTCGTGACGATGGATGCGCGACAGCGCGTCATCAGCGACGGCGCCATCGCGATCACCGGGCGCCAGATCGTGGCGGTCGGGCCGAGCGAGGCGCTCGTCGCCGCCTACGTGCCGCGTCAGGCGATCGACTGCCGCGGCTGCGCGATCATCCCCGGCCTGATCAATGGCCATGCGCATGTTCCGATGACGCTGCTGCGCGGCGTCGCCGCCGACATGCAGCTCGACGTCTGGCTGTTTGGCTACATGTTCCCACTCGAGCAACGATTCTGCGACGCGCACTTTGTCGCCACCGGTGCACGGCTCGCCTGCACCGAGATGCTACGTGGCGGCATCACCACGTTCGTCGACATGTACTACTTCGAAGACGAGGTCGCCCGCGCCGCGGCCGATGCCGGCATGCGGGCGATCTGCGGCCAGGCCGTGATGCGGCTGCCGACACCCGATGCCGCCTCACTCGACGACGGGCTCGCACGGGCACGCCGCTTCATCGAAGCCTGGCACGGCCACGAGCGGATCACGCCGACCATCGCGCCACACGCGCCATACACCTGTACCGACGAGATCTACCGCGAAGCCGCCGCGCTCTGCCAACAGTACGGTGTCCCGCTGCTGACGCACCTGTCGGAGACTGCGCGCGAAGTGCAGGAATGCCGTGCCGAGCGCCAACAGACGCCGATCGCCTACGCGCGCGACGTCGGCGCCTTCGCGGTGCCATGCATCGCTGCCCATTGCGTCCACGCCACCGACGACGACCTGCGCATCATGCAGCAGTATGGTGTCGGCGTCGTCACCTGCCCCGGCTCGAACCTGAAACTCGCCAGCGGGCTGCCGCCGATCCGTGCCTTCCTCGATGCCGGGCTGCGGCTGGGCCTCGGGACCGACGGCCCGGCATCGAACGACGATCAGGACCTGTTCGGCGAGATGCTGCTGGCCGCGATCGTGCCCAAGGCTGCCAGTGCCGACCCGACCGTCGTCCCGGCGCGTCAGGCATTCGCGCTGGCGACCTCGTCGGGTGCCGCGGCGATCGGCATGTCCCACCTGATCGGCAGCCTCGAGGTGGGTAAGCGCGCCGATGTGACGGTCGTCGGACTCGGGCGCGCCCACACCACACCACGCTATCGCTACGATCCCGATGCTATCTACTCGACGCTGGTGTATGCGGCGCGCGCCGCCGACGTGCGTGCTGTCTTCGTCGACGGACGTGCAGTTGTGCGCGATCAACGCGTCACCACGCTCGACGAGCCGGCAGTGCTGCGCGACGCCCAGGCGATCGCCGATCGTATCGACCAATTCCTGATCGAGCGCGAAGCCGACTTGCTCGACAAGATCGTGGTGATCGCCGGCGTACGATCCGATGAGCAGTTCGAGGTGCAGGCCAAGGCCCGCCTCACGACGCCGGCGGCGATCGAGCGTGTCCTGGCGGCGTTGCACAATCCGGCGATCACGCTCGGCAAGGCAAGTGAACGGACACAGTACGATACCTTCTTCCTGTGGGATGATGCGGCGCTTGGCCGGATTCGCATCCGCGAGGATCGCCGTACCGATCCCGGTGCACGCCCGACGCCGAAGTACACCCTGACGCTCACGGCGGCGCTACGGCGTGACACCGGGCATCCAACGCTGATCGTGGGGCACGCGCGGTATACCGCCATCGCTGACCAGCCGATCCGCTTCTATCGCGAGTACTTCGCACCCGATCGCGTGGTCGAAGTCCAGAAGCAACGCCGCCGCTGGCGCATTCGCTTCCGCGGTGAGGATCTGGCGGTGAACCTGGATCGATTGCTCGGTCGGGATGATCCGGCGACGTACCTTGAGATCAAGAGCCGCGCCTGGAGCGCGCGCGATGCGACGGCGAAGGCACAGTTGATCGCCGAACTGCTGCAGCTGTTCGGCATCGATGAGCAGACGCTGGTGAACCAGGAGTATGTCGATCTCGTCGATCACTGAGGGGGGATCGGTGCAGCGAATCATCGGCCTGACGGGGAACATCGCCTGTGGCAAGAGCACCGTGGTGCGCTGGTTGTGCGAGCTTGGTGCGCACGCGATCGATGCCGACGCGGTGACCCATACCGTGCAGCAGCCGGGCCAGGCGGTGTATGCGGCGATTGTCGCGGCGTTCGGCGGC
>CAIQIY010000098.1 GCA_903871975.1 uncultured Chloroflexota bacterium
CTCCACCTCTGCCGTGAGTTCGTCGTTCGCCACGGTGGCACGATCTTCATCGAGAGTCATGAGCATCGCGGGAGCTGTTTCTCGGTCATCCTGCCGTTGGCCGAAGGAGTGCCATCACAGAACATCCGGGAGGAGGGATCATGATCACATGTCCGCAGTGTCAGACCCGTCATGAAGCGGGAACGCGCTTCTGCTCGCAGTGTGGCAGCCGGCTGCCGGTGCCACCACCGACCGATTCGGGCGATACCGTGATGCTGCCGCCCGAGGCGCTGCCACGTGCCAACAAGACGGGCGAACTCAAGCCGTTCGACCAGGATGTGACGCAGCAGGTGCCGGCGCGGCCGATGTCTGGTACGGATCCCGATGAGACGGTTCGTGTTACGCCATCGTCGCCGAGCTACAATCCACCACCGCCGAGCTACAATCCACCACCGCCGAGCTACAATCCACCGCCGCCGAGCTACAATCCACCACCGCCAAGCTACAATCCACCGCCGCCAAGCTACAATCCACCACCGCCGACGATAAGCATTCCCGTCGGAACGGCGAAGAAGGGGCCGGGCTGGTGCATGATTCTCGGCATCATCGGCGTCGTGATCGTGGTGTTGTGTGGTGGCTCAGGGTTCGCGCTCTACCTCTTCGGCCAGCAGGTCATCCGTGACCCGGACGTCGGCGAGATCCTGCCGTCGGTGATCGCCGGCGATCCCGGCACGCTGCTGCCGTCGGTGATTCCGAGCGACCCTGGCGCCATCCTGGCTCCGGCGGGCGAGGTCATCGTCGAAGAGACCTTCGATGATCCGGCGCAGAGCATCTTCACCCCGGGCGAGAGCGACGTCGCGAGCTACCAGCTGGAAGATGGCGGGTACTCGATCGATGTGCGCGAGACCAATTACATCTCGCTGGAGCCGATCAACGAGACGCTCGATGACGTGACGTTCAGCATCGATGCGACGATCACCGGCCCGACCGATGCTGCTGCAGCGCTGATCTTCCGCCAGGCGGATGACAGCAACTTCTACATCTTCAATGTACGCAACGATGGTACCTACAACCTCGAAATCTACGGCCAGGCCGGCGATGCCGAGGCGACACCACTGATCGACTGGACTGCGCATCCGGCGATCACCGCCGGCACGAATCGCCTGACCGTCCAGGCGGTTGGCCCGGCGATCAGCCTGTCGGTCAACGGTGTGGTGGTCGGCGAAATCAGCGACGCAACCATCGAGCGCGGGACACTCGCGATCGCGGTCAACACGTTTGACGGCGGTGGCGCGAAGGTGCTCTTCGACAACCTGACCGTGGCGCGCTGACACCTGGCGGGCAGCGCTGGCGCGCGGCGCTGCCCGTTTCCGCCCCTACTCATGGTAAAGCGACAAGGAACACCACATCATGAAGATCATCGTCGTCGGCACAGGCTTCGTCGGACTCACGCATGCGGCAGTCTGTTCGGAGTACGGCCACGAAGTCTATGCCTACGACATCGACGCCACGCGCCTCGCGGCCTATCGCTCGGGCGAACGGGCGCGCATCATTCACTATGTCAACGAGCCTGGCTTGCCGACCATCATCGCCGAGAACCTGAATCGCTACCTGTTCTTCGTCGATGATCTTGCCCCCATCCTCGAGGGCACCGATGCGCTGTTCCTGTGTCTGCCGACACCACCCAATCCCGATGGATCCTCGGATCTGACCTACTACTTCCGTGCTGTCGATCACATCGCCGCGTTGCTCGCTCGCCGCCAGGACCAGCGTCGCGTCGTGATGATCAACAAGAGTACCGTGCCGATCGGCACGGCACGCCTGCTCGAACAGGCGCTGCAGCGCCACGCGGTGCCCAATGTCGGCGTCGCCTCGAATCCCGAATTTCTTCCCGAAGGCGACGCCGTCGAGAAATCACGCCGCCCCGACCGCGTCGTCGTGGGCGCTGATACCGAGTCGGATTTTCGCATCATCCGGCGCATCTATTCCCAGTTTGTCAATCATGTGCGCATTCGATATATCGAAACGACGCCTGAAACGGCTGAAGCAATCAAATATGTGGCCAATACGTTGCTGTTGACGTATATTTCGTTCTGGAATGGTGTCGGTGCGCGTATTGGCGAAACATTCGCGAACGTCCGCATGGAAGACCTGAAGCGCGGTGTAACTGCCGATTCGCGCATCAGTACCTGGGGCTCATATGTATCCAATGGTGCTGGCGGATCATGCTTCGGCAAAGACATCCAATCGCTGATTTACCAGCTGCGGAGCCAAGGCCAGTCGACTGATCTGCTGCATTCGGTCTATACCATCAATGAATATCAGAAGACCTACCTGATCGATCGTGCGACGCGTGAAGCCGGGATATCGTTCAACCAGCAGAGTGTGGCACTGCTTGGGCTGGCCTTCAAGCAACGGACCAACGACATGCGCGACTCGTCGGCACTCAAGGTCGTCGAGTGGCTGCTGGGTCGGGGGGTGCGCGAGATTCGTGCATACGATCCGATGGCGATGGATGAGGCCCGGAAGTTCTTCGACCCGACACTCAACCAGTTGTTCGAGAAGATCAGCTACCATGCATCACCGCACGAGGCACTCCGCGGCAGCGACATGGTCTTCATCTCGACTGACTGGGAAGAGTTTCGCGGGCTATCGCGGACGATCGAGCAGGCGGTGGCACCGCCGTACCTGATCATCGATGGTCGACGCATGATCCCCGATCATGACGAGCTGATCGCGGCTGGCTACCGCTACCTGGCTGTTGGATCCGCCTATCGCGCACCACAGCGCGGCGCGACTGCCGAGGAGGCCTGATGGACGATCGTGCATTCGATGTGTTGTGTATTGGGCGCAGCTCGATTGATCTCTATGCCCACGAGATCGGGGCAGCGATCACCGATGTACGCAGTTTCGATGCCTACGTCGGTGGGTGTCCGACGAACGTCGCCGTCGGCACGCGGCGCTTGGGGTTGCGATCGGCACTTCTCACCGCCGTGGGCGACGACCAGGTCGGCACGTTCATCCTCGATTTTCTGCGGCGCGAGCAGGTCGAGACGCGCTACATCCCCTGTAAGGCCGGGCGCCGCAGCAGTGCGGTGATTCTCACCATCCAGCCACCCGACCGGTTCCCGCTGACCTTTTATCGCGAGCACTGTGCCGATATCGCGCTATCGATCGATGACGTGCTCGGGGCACCGTTGCAGCAGAGTCGGATCGTGTTCATCAGTGGCACCGGTGTCAGCCGCGACCCCAGCCGCAGCGCCACCTTCCTGGCTGCCGAAGAGGCGCGCGCCGCCGGAGCACAGGTGATCCTGGACATC
>CAIQIY010000099.1 GCA_903871975.1 uncultured Chloroflexota bacterium
GCCCGCCGCTGCCGGTGCCGGCAACTGCCCGTCGAGGCTCACGGCACGCAGCGTCGTCCCGTCGCTGCCTACCAGCGTTGTCCCGTCGGCCGACCAGGTGAGCGCGGCGCGCGGGCCCTTGATCGTGCGCACCACCACGCCGTCGCTTGCGCGCAGGATGTGCAGGTTGCCGTGGCTGTCGCAGGTGAGCAGGTACTGCCCATCAGGCGACCAGACGATCTCGGTCACCGGGCCCGGCAACGGCATGCGCTGGTGCACGGCGCCGTCGCTGGCCCGCCATACCACCAGCTCCTCGTCGACGACGCTCGCTACCATGCTGCCGTCCGACGACCATGCGATGCAGACGCACACCAGCGTGCCGCCGGCCGGGATGCTCAGCCGCACCCGCTGCGCCGGCCATTCCCACAGCACGATCGTGCCGTCGGCCGAGATACTGGCCAATGTGCTGCCGTCGGGCGAGAAGCCGACGCACTGGACTTCGCCGGTGTGCCCCTGCAATGGCGTCAAGGCCTCGCCGTCGCTGTCGCGCAACAGCTGGATCAGCGCGCCTTCCTGCGGCACCGCGATGATGCCGTCGCGCGAATACGCGGCGCAGTGGGTTCTGGGGTGGTAGAAGGCTCCGCCACTGGACATCGTCACCGATGGCGGCGAGGTGGTGATGTCCCAGATACTGATCTTGTCCGTATGGCGGGGCATCGGCGGGTCGAACACGTTGTACGCCAGATACGACCTGACTGCCAGGCGCCGGCCGTCGGGTGACCATGTGACGCCGTAGGGCTCATAATAGAGCCGGGCCCCATCCGGGGCGTTGTCTGCCCGGTGCTCGTCGAGCACGCGCAACAAGGTCCCGTCACGGCGCCAGATGTGAACGCCGGCACTGTGCGGCGTGGACTTGGCGTTGACCGTCGCGAGCAGCTGGCGATCTGGCGACCATGCAGTCTCGGTGAAGCGCAGAAACCCGGTGATGGTGCCCCGCATCTGCCCGGTGCGCACGTCCCACAGGCGCACCAGGTCTTGTGCCGGCTTGACCACCACGAGCGTGTCGGTCGCCGCCGACCACAGCAGCTGCTCGACGGTGTTGGCGTAAAACTCTTGGGAAACCTCCATGTCCGGGAGATCGAGGCTCGTGTCGAGCGGATCGGCGAACCGCGCCACGATCGCGCCGTCGCTGGCGCGCCTGACGAACACGACGCCGCGCGAATCCGTGCCGCTGGAGGCCAGGTACTGGCTGTCGGGCGACCAGGTCATCGCCCTGAGCTCTGACCCGGCTTTGAGGCCCTGGGCCTCCATCATCGCAGTCGCCGACCAGCGCCCATCGGGCGAGCGGTCGCGTGTGATGGTGTCCTGACGGACGACCTCGCCCGACAGCGCCTCGTCGAACGGGCCGACTGTGCCGCGTTCGGCGTCCCACAGCAGTGCATCGCCGCTGCCGCCGCCGAGCCGCAGCCGACGGCCGTCCTGCAACCACTCGGCGGACCGTTGGCCGTACTCGGGCGGCGCCGTCGCGATCACGGCTCCATCGGGCATGCGCAGCACCGTGGCGGGCGCACCGGGGACCGCCAGCGCGCTGCCGTCGGGCGACAGACGCGGCGGCTGCCGCGTGACGCCCGAGCCCATGCCGGAGGGTACGATGTACGACTGTGCCAGCGTGCGCATCGTACCGCCACCCTCGACGTCGAACGTCACGACGCGGCCGTCATCGCTCAGCACCACCAGGAATGTGCCTTCGGCAGCCCATGCCAGTTCCGCGGCGGCAGCGTCGAAGGCGAAGAAACCGAGGTCTGTGCCATCGGGCAACTGAACGACGCGCACGCCGTCGTCGGTGCCGATGGCCAGCATCGTGCCATCGGGGTGCAGCGCCGCCGCGCCGGTGAGGCCGCCCCAGCTGATGCGGGTGAGCGTCTCGGCGGGCAGCTCCGGGTTCGCCAGCGGCGGCGCCGGCGCCAGCGTCGACGTTGGCGCGGCCGGGGCCACGCCGGATTGTGGTTCCTCGGTCGGATTGGGCATCGCGGCCGGGAGCGCGGCGCAGGCGCTCAACAGCGCGATCAGCCACGCCGACAGGATCATTCGTGCAGGCATGCGTGCTCCTCGTGTCACGTGGCGGCGAGTTGCCAGAAACGAATGCCGACGCCGTGCGCCGCCAACGCCAGTTGCGAGCCATCCGGCGACCAGGCCAGCGCACTGAGCGGCAGGCCGGTCTCGATGCGCGCCTGCTCGCTGCGCGTATCGGGCGACCACAGCAGGATGCGGCCGCTGGCGTCGAAGATCGGCAGCACGCGCCCGTCGGGCGACGCCGGTCCGATCTGCGTCGTGTCGTCGAGCGCCAGCTCGCGGCGTGCCGCTTGCTCGGCTTGCTCGGGTGCCTCGCCGCGCGGATCCCACTCATAGCCGTCGCTGCTGCGCATCCACGTGCCCGCGGACGGGTCGACGTACTCCCCTGAGTCCGCATCGCCGTACCGCTTGATCTCGGCGCCGGTCTCGACGTCGAAGACCGCGGACCAAATCGTATTGTCGTAGTAATCGC
>CAIQIY010000100.1 GCA_903871975.1 uncultured Chloroflexota bacterium
CGGCTCGCCGGCACGCGCACCCACTTCACCGGCTACCTGCGCGGCGCCGAACTCGCCACGGCCTACGCCAGTGCCGATCTGTTCGTCTTTCCCTCGGATACCGACACGTTCGGCCAGGTGGTGCAGGAAGCGATGGCCGCGGGGCTGCCGGTGGTCGCCGCTGCCACCGGTGGCGCGCCCGACATCCTGAGCCCCGGGCATGACGGCGAACTGTTCGCACCCGGCGACGCCGCGCAGCTCTGGGCGCGCGCCGATGCGCTGTATCGCGACGCCGCACGCCGCCGGGCGATGGGCGCAGCCGGCCGCCGCGCCGCCGAGGGGCGGTCGTGGGATGTCGTGATGGACCAGTTGTTCGGGCATTACGCCGCGGCACAGCGCCGCGCACAACGATGGAGGGCACTCGGCCATGTCGTATTTCGCGGGCGCGGCTGACCTGCATGTGCACACCACCTGGAGCGATGGCCACAGCAGCGTGGCCGAGATCGTCGCGCTGCTGGCTGCGGCACCAGAGCGGCTGATCGTGGCGATCACCGATCATGACACGATCGAGGGTGCGCGCGAGGCGCGCGAGCTGGGCCAGCGCCACAATCTCGACATCATCATCGGCGAAGAGATCAGCACCGCCGAAGGGCATCTGCTCGGCTTGTTCCTCGAGCGGCGGATCGCGCCGGGCGCCTCGATGGCGGCGTCGATCCGTGCAGTACACGCCCAGGGCGGCGTGGCAGTGGTGGCACACCCGTACGACTGGCTGACCGACTCGGCGGGTGAGCTGGTGCACACCCGTGCGGTGATCGCGGGTGGCGACTGGGCGCTCGACGGCGTCGAGACGTTCAATGCGTCGCTGCCGCTGGCCGGCATGAACCGCCGTGCGGCAGCACTGGCACAGCGACTGGCGTTGTGCCCGGTGGCGGGCAGCGATGCGCATCACGCCGACATGATCGGCCGCGGCTGCACGCGCTTCCATGGCAGCACGATGCAACACCTCAAACAGGCGCTGCTCCGCGGGACGACGGTCGCCGATGGGCGGCCGTGGGGGTTGCGCGGCACCGCCCAGTACCTCGCCAACAGCGCGCGCCGGGCCGTCTGGCGCAGCCGCGGTGCACTCGCCTCGTGACGAGGCGGCGCAGTAGCCCGGCGGGCCATCGGTGCGACGCCGCCCCGCCACGGCAGGTCGCCGCCATCGGGCATGCCGGCCGGGGCCGGGCGCTCGCCGAACCAGCCACCACGCGGCCTTCAGCGCTCACGCTGGCCGGCGCGCAGCAGCTGCAGCCACTCGGCGATGCGCGCTGCGCGCGTCTGCGGCTGCTTCGCCGACAGAATCCAGCGCACGAAGTTCTTGCGGTAGAACGTCGGCAACGCCTCGAAGAACGATCGCGCTGCGTCGTCGGCAGCCAGCGCCGCCGCCATATCCGGCTCGAGCGCGTCGGCTTGTGGCCCCTCGGGTTGCAGCGCCACCGGCACCGGCACGTCGAGCGCCAGGCCGGTGTCGCGCAGCCACGCCGGGCCAACCGGCAGGTGCCAGGCGGTTTCATGGCGTACCAGCGCGCCACGAATCGGTCTTCCGGCCAGCGTGCCGCTCACATGGAAGCGCGCACGCGTGCCCCATACCGCCACCGGATCAAACGGCAGCACGACGACCGTGCGCCCGGCGACGCGCGTCAGCGCGGCTGCAAACTGCTGCTCCACGTTGCCCCCTTCGCCTCCGGCGTGCCAATCAGCCGGAACCCTGCGGGCCATCTGGCCCCACGCTGCCACCCACGCCCAGCCGGCGCGCCACCGATACACCGCCGCGCCTGACGGGCCTGGCGCCGGCGGCGACACGCACCAGGCCGGCAGGCACCGGGCGGGATCGTTGGTCGCGGGTCGGATGCACGCAACTGCTCCCGTGGTGGCCACTCCGGCACGGCGGCGGCGGCGTTCAGACGTGGACGCAATAGCGCGCCACCAGCTCGGCGACCACATCATCGCCGGGGCGATCCCAGATCGCCTGGTTGAAGATCTCGACCTCGATCGGCCCGGCGTAGCCGGCGGCGTCGACCAGGTGCCGGATCCGGCGCAGCGCGATCACGCCGTCACCCATCATGCCGCGGCCCAGCAGCATGTGCGGCGTCGGCACGAGCCAGTCGGACACGTGGTACCCGGCGATGCGACCGCTGGCGCGTCGCACCTGCGCGGCGAGCTGCGGGTCCCACCACACGTGATAGGCATCGATGATGACGCCGACGGCTGCGGCATCGTGCTGCTCGGCCAGGTCGAGCGCCTCGCCCAATGGGGTGATCACCGAGCGATCTGCCGCGAACATCGGATGCAGCGGTTCGATGCCGAGCAGCACGCCGGCGGCCCGCGCATCGGGCACCAGCGCGGCGATGGCGTCGGCGACGTGCTGCCGGCCACGCTCGATGTCGCGATCAGCCGCGGCGCCACACACCAGCACCAGCGTTCGCGCGCCGAGCGCTGCCGCTTCGTCGATCGCACGCCGCGTGTCATCGATGCGCGCAGCACGCTCGGTGGCGCTGGCGGCGGGGAACATGCCGCCACGGCAGACGCTCGACACGCCGATGCCGGCGTCGCGCACCAGCCCGACCGCCCGCTCGAGGCCGACGGCGGCGATCTTGTCGCGCCAGATGCCGATGTGCGGCACGCCAGCACGCACACAGCCATCGATGGCCTCGGCCAGGCTCCAGCGCTGCGTCGTCTGCTGATTCAGGCTGAGCCGCGCGAGCGGCGCTGGTGTGTCCATGGGTCCTCGGGTTCAGTCGATGCCGGCGAGCGCCAGAACGGTCCGCATGCGCCCGACCGCCCGCTCGGGATCATCGAACAGCGCGGCCTGGTCGGCCAGGCGGAACAACTCGGCGAGATGCAGGATCGAGCGGGCGCTCTCTTGCCCGCCCACCATGCGGGCGTGCGATTGGTGGCCGTTCAGGTACGCCAGGAAGACCACGCCGGTCTTGTAGGCGTACGTCGGCCGGCTGAAGATATGCCGCGACAGCGCCACGGTCGGGTCGAGAATCTGGTGATACTGCGCCACCTCGCCGCGATCGAGCGCCTGGAGCGCCGCCGAGGCCACCGGCGCGATCGGGTCGAGGATGCCGAGCAGGGCATCGCTGTGCCCCCGGGCATCGCCGGCGATCAGCGTCGGGTAGTTGAAGTCATCGCCGGTGTACATGCGCATGCCGGCCGGCAGTCGACGCCGCAACGCGATCTCGCGCTGATCGTCGAGCAACGACAACTTGATGCCGTCGATCGCGCCAGCATGCGCCTGCAGGATTCCCAGACACGCCTCGGTCGCCTCGTCGAGGTCGCGGGAGCCCCAGTAGCCGGCCAGCGCCGGGTCGAACATGTCGCCCAGCCAGTGGATGATGACCGGCTGCGTGACGTGGCCGAGCACGTGGGCATACACGCGCGCGTAGTCGTCGGCGTCGCGCGCGCTGGCGGCGAGCGCCCGGCTGCACATCAGGATGACCCGCCCGCCGAGTGCTTCGATCGCGTCGATCTGCTCCAGGTATGCCTCGATGATGGCGTCGAGGTCGTGCCGCACCCCGCCGGCCAGCTGGTCGGTGCCGGCGCCGCAGGCGATCACGCCGCCGACGGC